>JAIRZF010000242.1 GCA_031267385.1 Dysgonamonadaceae bacterium
GCATCAACATATATGCAATTGGTTAATGACGATATTTGTTCACTTCCTGAATTTACCGGCGTTGCAGCAAGGATGGGTAAACAGATTCCTGAAACAATAATTGGAACTTTATATGATGATTTACAGGTAGATAAAGAAATTGATGAATATTGCCGGATAGCAAAAGTCTTACATGATTTAAAAAATGCTCAATTAGGACACATCGGTCATCCTCTTAATACAATGTTGGATATGCATACTGATCCGACAATGCTTACAACTTTTTTTGGTTGTCATGTTACAGAATGTGAAGCTAATGAAATTATGAAGCAGTATGAAAAGGTCAGCGAGAATGATATAGTACTAAAAGAGAAAGAAATACTTGATTTTTTTGATACTCCTGATCCTGTTTCCGATCCAATATCAATGAAACTGCAGAGCAGGGATTTGCGCATGTCGGCAAGAGTGAGTCTTGCATTGGAGCGGTTTGTTGAAAAAAGGCAGTTGGACGGATTGGCATATTATTATGATGGTCCGGAAGATAGTGAACTGCGCCGTGTAATGTCAAATTTAATTGTAGGAAATTCTCTGTTAACTGCAAAACATATTCCAATGTGCGGCGAATCAGATTTAAAAACATTGATAGCATTAATGATAATGGATCGTCTTGGTATTGGAGGTAGTTTTGCTGAATTTCATCCTGTAGATTTTATTGAAGGATTTGTATTGGTAGGACATGATGGTCCTCATAATATATCTATTGCAGATGGTAAACCTGTTTTGAGAAGTTTGAAAAAATATCACGGGAAACCCGGAAATGGAGCAGGCGTTGAATTTAAAATAAAAGAAGGTCCAATTACTATATTGTCAATAAATTCCACTTATAAAGGGCAGTTTAAGTTTGTAATTGCAGAAGGGGAATCGGTTAGCGGGCCAATACCACCAACCGGAAATACTAATACCAGGGGTTATTTTAAACCCGATATACGTACATTTCTAAAAAAGTGGGTCGCTGAAGGTCCTACCCATCATTTTGCATTAGGTGTAGGGCATCATGCGGAGACAATAGAGAAGCTGGCAAAATATCTGAAAATAGAATCGGCAGTTATAACCTTAAAATAAAAATAAGTCGTTAATTTAAAATCATTAGTGTATGAAAAAGCGAAATTTTTTTTCTCAAAAATGTTTAACAATGAACGAGAGTAGCATTGGAAGATACGCTTTAATTATTTGTATCTTAATTAGTATGCTTTTTTCTGTTCGGTCTGCAATGGCGCAGGCCAAAGTTGTTAGTGGAATCGTTACCGATGAATCCGGGATGTCTATTCCGGGAGTAAATGTAGTGGTAAAAGGCACATCTAATGGTGTTATCACTGATCTGGAAGGAAAATATTCAATAGGAAATATTGAAGGATCCTCGGTTTTGTTCTTCTCGTATATGGGATATGCTTCGGTGGAAGTCCCGGTTGGAAATAAGACGGTTGTTAATGTTGTTTTGAAAGAAGACACACGGTCGCTGGATGAAATTGTCGTGGTAGGGTACGGAACGCAGCGAAAGAAAGATCTGACAGGTTCCATTGTATCTATTAGTGGGGAAGATCTGGGTGAAATGCCGGCGCTTAGTTTTGATCAGGCTTTACAGGGAAAAGTTCCAGGTGCGCAAATCACACAAACTACCGGAGCGCCGGGAGGGAATGTGAACATTATTGTTCGTGGTATAAGCTCTATTACCGGAGGAAATTCCCCTTTGTATGTTGTGGACGGCTTCCCTGTCGGCACTGGAGGCGGAGGAAGTGACCTAAGTTCCTTCAGCGTCAACAGTTATACCTCTGCAAATATGGCAGGCAACACGGCTAATAAAATTAATCCGTTAAGTTCCATTAATCCCAATGACATCGAATCCATCGAAGTTCTGAAAGATGCATCGGCAACAGCCATCTATGGTTCTCGTGGAGCAAATGGAGTAGTTATTATTACTACAAAAAAAGGGAAAGCCGGGAAAGCAAGTATAGACCTGACCGCATCCTATGGGATTCAACAGGTGGCAAAGACAATCGAAGTGATGAATCCGAGAGACTTTGCCGAATTTGTAGCCGAAGGGCGCGACAATGCCTGGATTGCAGCCAATCCTTCTAAAAATCAAGCCTCTGATCCGAATGATGTCAGAAGTAGCAGTACGTGGGTGAGGGAGTCATTCCGGAATCCATCGGCATTACCTCTGGAAGGAACAGATTGGCAGGACGTTATTTTCCGGTTAGCTCCCGTTCAGAATTATCAGCTGACGGCAACTGGTGGAACTGATAAAATTAAATATCTTATTTCCGGTGGATATTATGGTCAGGACGGTATTGTTATCGGTTCTAATTATGAACGGTTTAGTATTCGTTCAAATATAGATATCCAGTTAACCAACCGGATTAAATTAGGTTCAATCATAAGTGCAAATTATGGCCAGGGCGATTTTGCACGTACGGAAGGTCATTTGCAACATCGGTCCATTATACAATGTGCGCTTGCCAGTTCTCCGGCGCTTGCCGTTTACGACGAGGACGGAAATCCTCAGAATGAGTTAACAGACCCTATGGGTGTTCCTGTTGAAAATCCGATTAATATTACCCGTTATTTTTCCGACAAGAGAAATCAAACGGATGTCTTAACCAATAACTTTCTGGATGTTATGATAATTGATGGATTAACATTCCGAACATCTATCGGCGTGAATTTTTCTACCTCGCAAACAAAGCTATGGAAATCATCCCAGATTGCCGCAGGTCAGAGTACTACAAGCCCGGCAACTGCGGCTGTACATAACTGGAAAAATTTTAACTGGTTGAATGAAAATACGTTGAATTACAGAAAATTATTGGCTGATACGCATGATGTAAATATTGTAGGAGGTCTAACCGTGCAGAAAGATAATGTCAATTTTTTGTCTGCCGGTGCGACTGATTTTCCGACAGATTATGTGACCTATATTTCCGCAGGAACTGTAAATGTGGGCGGTAATTCTAATTCGGAATGGTCGCTTGTATCATTACTCGCTCGCGCGAATTATGTATACGATGGGAAATATATGCTGACAGCTACGGTGCGTCGTGACGGCAGTTCGAGATTCGGAAGTAAAAATAAATGGGGAACTTTCCCGTCCGTATCTGTGGGTTACCGTGTTTCGGAAGAGTCATTCATGAAACCTGTTACTTTTATATCCAACTTAAAACTCAGGATAAGTTATGGTGAATCCGGCAATAACCTGATAGGTAATTATGCGCACATTGGTTTGTTAGGTTCGTCAAATTATGTGGATAACAATGCCATACTTCCCGGACTGGTGACCAGTTCCATGTCAAATGATGCACTGACCTGGGAAAAATCAAAACAGGTGAATCTGGGATTGGATTTGGGCCTGTTCAATGACCGAATTTCCTTAGTTGCTGATTTTTACCGTGATTATAAGACGGATTTGCTGCTTGCCGTTCAACTTCCGGCAGCTTCTGGATTCGGTAGCTCAACGCAAAACATCGGTGAAATTGAGAATAAAGGAGTAGAAATCGGCTTAAATACGGAAAATATCCTCAGTAAAGATTTTCAATGGAGCACGAACTTTAATATCAGCGCTAACAGAAACGAAGTGAAAAAACTGGCAACAGAGGGAGCGCGTATCACAAATTCAGTATACATTACGCAGGTAGGTGAACCTATTTCCAGTTTTTATCTGATGAATGTGCTGGGTGTCTTCCAGAATGAAGCGGATGTAAAATCAGGACATCCTTTACAGCATCCTCAAACGCAACCGGGAGACTTAAAATTTGAAGATGTTGATGGAAACGGAACGATTACATCTAACGACAAAAAAATTGTAGGTTCTCCTTGGCCGGATTTTATCTGGGGACTGGGAAACGTGTTCAGGTATAAAAATTTAAGTCTGAGCGCCTATATTACAGGTTCTCAAGGGGCGCAAACCTATATGAATGTGGGCGAAACGCTGATTAATTCAGCCGGAGTACAAAATCAGCTAACAATGGTGAATAGAAGATGGAAATCGGAATCAGATCCCGGTGACGGTTTGGTGCCTCGGGCTATCCGGAGTAATACGTTCTTGGGAATGCAGCCGAGCAGTCGATTACTGTTTGACGCTTCGTATGTGAGAATCAAAGACATTACATTATCTTATGATTTTCCCCAAAGTATAACAAGGCATATATTCATGAAAGGGCTGAACGCTTATTTCAACGTATCAAACCTGTATACATTCACCGATTATCCGGGTTATGATCCTGAAGCGTCATCTACCGGTGATGCCGTGACAAAAGCCGGTTTTGACGAAGGCGTCTATCCTTTAGCACGTACCTATACGTTAGGTTTAAAAGTATCTTTTTAAAAACTATAAATATCAAACGGTTATGAAAAAATATATTATTATTATTCTTATTTCTATAATCTCATTTTCATGTGAGGATTTCCTGGATTTAGGACCAGACTATCTAATCAACACGCAAAGTTTTTATAAAAATCAGCAAGACTTTGAAGTGGCATTAGTGGGGGCTTATTCCATATTGCAAGGTTTACATAGTGGAAACTTTCATCTTTTTGCAGAAATGGCGACCGATAATGCAGAAATACAACTACCTAATCCTATATCGGATGAATTGCAACTGGATGAAATTAATTTCACGCCATCCAATACTTATACTGGTTCATATTGGTCAAATTGTTACTCTTTAATCACAAAATGTAATACGGTATTAACACGGATAGAGGGATTTGTTGATATCAGTGAAACCATGAGAAATTCAATTCAGGGGGAATGTTTGTTTTTAAGGGCGTATGCTTATTTTTATCTGGTTCGTATGTATGGCGAGGTTACTGTTGTAACGGAAGAATTTACAAGTCCAAACCAGGTCGCCGCTTATGATATGAGCCGCAAACCTGTTGCGGAGGTGTACCGATTGATTCTTGATGATTTGACAAGAGCCGAATCCTTGTTGGCTTTGACAGTACCTTCCAACAGAGGAAAGGTTTCGATAGGCGCAGTGAATACTTTATTGGCTAAAGTATATCTGACACAAAGGGAATATGCAAAAGCCGCTGCTGAACTTGAAAAGGTAATGGCGCTGAAAAAAGCGGATGGATCTCCTGCATATAGATTAGAACCGGATTACGGGAAATTATTTTCAGAGGGTAATGATGATAATGATGAATCCATCTTCGAAATAGGATTTGCATCAGGTAATCTTGGCGAGGGGCAAAACTATGCACATCATTTTTATCCGTTGATTCAGCAAATGGCTGTTTTTAAGGGTAATCTATTGGCTGGGGGGAGATGTGTCCCTACACAGTCCCTGATGAATGCCTATGAAAATGATGACAAAAGAAAAGAGGCTTCCGTAGGCGATCAAATCCCATTAACAAACGGCTCTTTTACAACCTCTACTTTCTGTAAAAAATTTGTTGATTACAATGCAACGGCTTTAGGGGATGGCGGTGTTAACTTTACGGCGTTCAGATATGCAGATATTCTTTTGATGTATGCCGAAGCGCTGAATGAATTAGACAGGGCAGGCGCCGATGCATACCTGAATGAAGTGCGTACCCGTGCCGGTTTGGAGAGAAAAATACGGACAGGTAAAGATGATTTCCGATTAGTTATAGAACAGGAGAGGAGGGTTGAGTTTGCTTATGAGTGTCACCGTTGGTTTGACTTAGTCAGGACCGGGAGATTGAAAGATGTAATGAATGCACATTTTGCATCGAAAGGGCTTGGCTTCTCGGTTGAAGATCATGAGTGGATTTTACCCGTTTCGCAGGGACAACGGGATATTGATCCGAATCTTTCTCAAAATCCGGGATATTAAATGATACGGTTGTTATGAATTATTTTATTCATAGCAACCGCTTTTCTCTGTTTATTTTTAAAATGCTATCAATATTATATTTAATTCATTATTGACAAATGAGAAAAATTACTATTAATCTGTTTTTGACGATATTATTATTTTTTCCATTCGGATTGTGTGTTTGTCAGAATATAGATATCGGGAATTTGCCTGTGGAGAAATTTCACAATATTACCCTGGAAATGTCATTGAAACCTTTCAAAAGCAAGGATAAAGCGTATATTAAAGCTGTTTGCCAAAAGGCGTTCTCGCAATGGGTATCGCTATTGAAACATGCGGATACGGTTTCGGTGATGTTATGGACGGCTGACGGCTCTGAGATACTCAGCTATACCGGCAATCTGAGTCAACGGCTTGAGTGGGCGATGTATATAGGTAATCCTAATACGGAACATGAAGTTAACTCGAAACCCGAAACGCTTTCGCTCCATGAACGCGCCTATACTTATATGGACAATCCTCCGGAATTTTCCTATGCGGATCTTAGATTTGTTGTAAACACACTCAAAAAGGAAGGTGAAAAAATTACAGGAAAACCCGTCCGGGTCGGAGCAACCTTCGATCCGGGACCGGAGTTTGCCAAATCTCCGTTTAAGTACAAAATACATCCTGAAATCTGTATGGGCAATACAATGGGGACAAAGACATTCGTATGTTGCTACGCTACATTAAACGAAGACGGGGAAAGGTATGCCGGATTCCCGGATGGGATACCTCAGGGAACCCCTTTTGGTACTTTCTTCGGACGTCAAAGTCAGATATTTCTTACTGATATGGGTTTTGACTTTATCTGGTTTTCTAATGGATTTGGGTTTGGAATGGAGACCTGGAGTGCTACAGGCGCTATTTTTGACGGAAAAAAATTCCAATATGAAAAGTTAGATGATGTAAGAGGCAAAATAAACGATTTTTGGACTAAATTCAGAAATGAATGTCCTGATATCAGGGTCGAAACAAGGGGTACAAATATTTCAGTCGGGGCAGATTTAGCCAAGGATGGTGTTGATATTAGAACAATATATAATGGTGGTTTTAATCTTTTACCTCCTCCCAATTCTCCCTGGGCGGCTTTGGATGGCGACTTTGGTCTGGAAATGGCGGGATATATGTCCCGTATAGCGGAATTGCCGGACGAACGTTATCTATTCCGTTTTTACACACATGACCCGTGGTGGGCTAATAGTCCGTGGTTGGACAGATATGGGCGTGAAGCGCATGACATATATCTGCCAATGTCAGTGGCAAGAATAAATGGTAAAGGCGAAATGAAGCTCCCTACTCATTTGAATTTTCTTTCAATAGATGATTCTTACGGAAACATGCCTGATCAGGTACCTGATGAGGTTATTCCTCATATCTTACAAGCCCGTCGTATTTCGCCTGATAAGGCAGGGCTGGTTGTATGGGTATATCCGTTTGACGAATATCATGATTGGACATTTAACAAGCCGGAAAGAATAGAAGAGGTTTTTTATGGAGATTGGTTTATCAGACAGGCAATGAATGATGGCTTTCCGATTAATACCGTAGTTTCAACAACAAATTTTTCCGGACTTATCAAAGATGGATATTCCGGCTTTGATGAATCAGTAATAGTAACAATAGTTCCCGAAGCAGGTTCAGTGGCAGAAGCAAGTATTATACAATTTGTGAAAAATGGAGGAAAGGCTATCATTTATGGTCCGGTAGCTTTTGCAAGCAAGGAATTTCTTGATTTCATTAACATTTCGGTAAGAGAACCTTTGTCAGGAGAATTTTTTGTTTCTTCTCTGTCGGATTTTGATAATGTTAAAAAACCGTCTCCATTATTATTAAGACATAATGAAAGTATGTCTGGTGGTGGAATAGAAACAGTATCATCAGGGAAAGACCCAAAAGCCGAAATTCTTGTTAATGTTAAACACGGAAATGAGAAACGTGATATTGTTGTATTACGAAAAGATGAAAAGTGGAACGGAGGTGCTATTTGTTATGTTCGTGGAACAAATTCAGCTACATTCAGAGGAGGTAAACTACTTACTCCTGATGATCCGGAGAGTTTTTTTACCGGCGGCAGTTTGATGAGATACGGATTGGACAAAATAGGATATTCAATTCATTATGATAAACCACTTGCTTCGCTTCGTAATCCTGTTAATGTAATATCAAGACATGATAATGCATTTTATTTTGCCGGGTATGTTCCAAATCAGATAGTAGAACATCTGTTTCATTTTCCTCAGGGAGCTCCTGTTTTTACAGGGATGGATACGGAATTGAAAAAAGGTTTTTCTGCATATAGGTTACCTAAATCATGGAGCAAGGAATGTAGAGTGTTTGTAGAACAGAATGAAGGTATTCTGTCTTGTCACGAGCTTGCTCCTGTTGAACTTAATATTAAGCGGAAGATTAATATTACCGGTTTAAAAGATGCTACAGTGAGATTTTATGCAGGTAATGATGAAACGCGTTTTAAAGCCATGTCGGCTAATAATCACCATCCGGCCAGACCTGATACTCTTGTATCTGTGAAAAATGCCGGTAATTATTATGAGTATAAAAATGTAACCGGACAATTGGTCTTTTCATGGTAATAATAATGGGGGCTACCTCAAAAAAAGGCAGTCCCCACTATTATTCGTTGGTGTTATTATTTTT
>JAIRZF010000314.1 GCA_031267385.1 Dysgonamonadaceae bacterium
ATAGCACTGATGCCGGTTGGTTCCAATCAATTTCAGAGGTTTTCCATTGAGGAAAAAACCTTTATCCGCCGTAAATTCAAACCACCTGAATCCGAAACTGCTAACGACTTGATCCAAAAGTATTTTCCCTTTTTCATCCCAAACAAGGGTTTCCAAAGTATATAATGCAGGCGAATCGGGCGACCACAATTGCGGATTTTTCACTTTAACCGGCTTGGAATCATTTCTTGTATCTGTGTCAGGCAGAAGTGTCAAATTTTCGGATATACCGGTAATTTCTTCTCCCGAGGGGGAATAAAAATGATGTTCCAGCCGTATTTTTTCATTCCGGGAAAACTGATTGGAAAGAATGGTTTTTATTTCTACTAAAGCTTCGTCGGCGTTTACCCGGGGCGTTTTGATATACACCCCCGAAGAAGCGAAGTCGTTAGGAGAAATGTGTATCTTTTCTTTCCGCATCAGATAAACGTCGCGATAAATACCGCCAAAAAAAGTAAAATCGGCAGAAAGCGGAGGAATAGCCGCATTATAGGCGTTGTCGACTTTAATTGCAAACAGATTATATGTCCCGCATTGGATGAAAGGAGTGATGTTGAAGCAAAACCGGGTATATCCTCCTTTGTGTTTTCCGACAAGTTGTTCGTTAACATAAAGTTCCATTTCCTGGTTTACTCCTTCAAAATAAATGTACATCGTTTTATTCTCCGATTCATTATCGATGAACACATTTTTCCTATACCACCCGACCCCTCTAAAGTAACCCGGCGTATCGTCCAGGGCATCCTTATCGTTCCATGTATGCGGAATGGAAATGATTTCCCGGTTTTTATCGTCAACGCTTTTTTTCCAGCCTTCTTCATCCGGAGCTCTATCGAATTTCCAGGATTCATTAATCGAATACTTTTTCTGACCATGTACGCACACAACAAAAAACAGCAAAGAGAATAAGAGGAGTTTCTTCATACAATAATTATTTGTTTTTTATAACTTTCACCGATTCGGGTAATGGAAAGTACAACAATGGGTCTTTTTTGTTAAGAAAACTATCCGGTGGATAATCCCGGATATTTTCCCCAAATACCGTATTGCCATTGAATGTAGTTCCTTTACTAAAATCTTCGTTCAATTCATTGATTCCGTTATCTTTATTTGTATAATGATAGATATTATTAGTATAAGAAGTATTTTGAGGCCATCCGCCCCAATTTTTATGATAAAAGATGCGATATCCGGGATATTCTTCAAAAGGTTCGGACGGAGTGACGGTATGTTCGTCGTGGTAACAAATATTGCCGTATATCTGCGTATTTGTTGCCAGGCCTGAAACGCGTATGCCATGGTGAGCATTATTGCAAAATACATTGTAACGGACAATTGTTCCGTCATTGAACCCTTTACTGCTTGCCGGGCCTCCGGTTATCAACATATCGCCATATTCATTGTGATGTGCGTAATTATACTGAAAAATCGTATGTTTGGATTTATAATCGCTATCAAATCCGGCAGCATCGTGATCCCCGGTATTGTATACCGTATAACAAGCTTCATTGAATTGCCACAAGGCGCTGTCGCAGTTATATGAGAAAGAGGCATTTCCCGACAATTGGATCGAACAACGTTTGAATAAATTATATTCCATCAAGGGTTTATTTGCAACTCTGACAATCAATCCGTCGGAAGCCGTTTCTTCAAACACATTTTTCCGGATCTTCAGGTTCTCACTGGGAACCCAGTTTATATTTTCGGTCAGTGATCTGTTCTGCCAGGACGATTGATTGGTCGCCCCATGCCTTCCGACTTTGCAAAAATAACTATTTTCAAGATAATAGCCATCAAAGTAAGTCGGGATATTATTTCCGGTTATTTCAGAAAAAATTCCGGCATTACTCTTCGCAAGCATATCTGCATCGTCTTTCCCGGGATTTCCTACGATATTCCTTACGGTCAGACTGTCGAATCTGACGTGTCTGACAGCCCCGAAATCTTCCGCCAAATAATAAATACCCCTCCTGATGACGGGAATTATATTGCTACTCTGTGTAATCTCAAGGTTTTTTACTTCAACAAAAGGCGTATTGAATAATTTGAGTACACATATTTCTTTCCCTTCGGCATCCAGTACCGGATTTTCTCCTGATCCGTAAGCATTTATAATTAATTTTTCCGTATTGAGAGGTAAATATTTCACAAACAAAGATCCCGGGAAACGGCATCCTTTTTTAAATAAAAGTTTATCGCCTCCTTTATAAAATGTTTTCCCTGCTCTTTCCGGCGATTTCCATGCTGTTCCGGGAGATTTGCCGTCTTTCTTATCATCTCCTTTTTCCGAATCGACATAATAAGTATGAGGAATAAATCCTTCAAATTCATCTTTTTTTGTAACTAATTCCAAACGAGGTGCATATTGTGATTTATTTTCTTTTGAATAAAATCGTGCTTCAACAGGAGCGCGTTGGTGTTCTCTATCGACCAACACGATGGATATTTTATTTATTTTATTGAAATTCAAATAATTCACATAGTCAGTTATATCCACTTCTCTACAGTCGGCGCGATTATTGATCTCAAAAGCTCCGAGATAAGTTGAAAGCGACGGTTTTGCGCCGGGCATTCCCGTTAGCGAATCTTCCTGCCAATTTCCTACAGCCGAATAAACTTCTACCACTTTGAGAGAATCCGATTGTCCGTAAATCCTGAACTTGGCAGAGGAAAAATAATTGGCCTCCGTATTCCATTCAAAACGGATATAAGTCCGTTGGTTGTATTGCTTATTAAACGAATAACAGGTTTTCAGTTCTGTTTCGGATCCGTAATTACGATCGATATTATTACCTCCCAAATAGATGTATCCATCGTCGGTTGGGGTTAGTATTTGTCCCCAACCGACCATGTTGTACATTAAAAATAATATAACAAATGAAAAAAGCTTCATGTTATTTTTATATTTATTCAATTATCAGTATCCGGCAGTTTGCGGGAAATTTTCCGGTCCCATGGCATCGATTTGACTTTGAGGGATTGGCCAATTGACATGGATCGGTTTCACATTGTAGCGAACCAGGACATCGTTATCGGCGCCATTGAAGTCTGCGTAATAATTTGGATCCGGTCCGAAATTTTTATCTCTTCCATCCGTTATTCCATAAGTTGCAACATTATACCCCACTGTTGATCCCGGAACTTTCGTGAAATCACCGGCATATTTGATCATTTGGCTATACCAGATTCCCGTCCTTTTCAGGAAATCCCATCGACGGCCTTCAAAAGCCAGTTCTCTTGCCTGTTCATCTCGTATCATGTCGAAAGTGATATTCCGTGTTTCGGCAGGATTTCCTGCCCGTTGCCATGTTTTATTATAATAATATTGTGCCTTTTCCTGGTTTCCTATGTGCATATATGCTTCTGCTCCCAATAAATAGGTTTCCGCCAAACGGTATATGAGAACATCTTTAAAACTGGCGCTACCATTATCCGCATCGAGCGGTTTAGACCAGATATCGACCAACTTGAGAGAAGAGGGCAACACGCTACGTCTATCAAGTTTTGTTTTTGTAGCGGCAAAGATGTCTCTTCCATAAATTGTATCTCCAATTTCCACTTTAACCGGGCTTCCTGTAAAGTTATACGTCGTGTTATAGCTGATCCCATTTTCCGTCTTAGTTTCCGAAACCGGAATCGTCACCAACTGATTGGGATTTTGATAAGTATAATGAATTTTATAATAGGCGCTTAATCTTTTGTCGCTGTCCGGATACAATGATATCAAATAATTGTTCGCATAAACCAAGCCCCAGCTTCTTCCCAGGTTTTCTTCGTTGTACTTCACCAATTGTCCGTTCACCATCTGTTGAGTATAAACCGTTTCGGCAATCGTATTTACAAATTGGGAGCCAATCCGGTGTCCGGAGCCGCCTCCTCTTTCTTTTGAGAACCGGAGAGTAAAGAGAGCTTCCGAAACATTATATAAATCCGAACGATTGAAAATATTTGCAGGATTGGCAACCAGTGTATGAGTGGCTCCTTGTTCTATGGCATCCACTTGACTGGCGACTTCCTGCCAATCTTCAGACCAGGCGGCAACCAAGGCTTTCAGGTGACGTGCAGTAGCCTTACAGATACGGCCTTCCTCATTTCCTGATACTCCGGACGGAAGATCTTGTATCGCTATATTCAAGTCGTCATACATCAGTTTAAAGACGTCGGCGCTATCTGCCGGAGTATATGTCAAATCACTCAGATTATCTTTCATAATAGGTTCCGTAGTCAAATAAAGACGTGAAAATCTTGTCCACAGGGTATAGTAGCAATACGCTCTCCAAAAACTGGCTTCGGCGACTGAAATTTTGGCGGCATCTCCCATTTTGTTTCCATAAAAAATAATCTCGTTTGTACGACCAATGATATAATAGCGATGCGTCCAGAAAGGGTTGTACATCAATCCGTCAATATTTGATCCGGGGCCGGGAGAGGTATAACGGGAGAGATTTGCATCATCTCCTGTAGTAAATACGCATAGATCCGTCGTCCGTTCGCCCCATAAATATGCGGCTAAAAAGCCGTTCCCACTTCCTTTTGTAACCATACCCCGTTCATAAGGATAGAGCGCCAAAACCATTTTTTCCAATCCTTCGGGCGTTTCAAATAAGGTGCTTGTCGTGAAACTGGTTTCCGATTCTTCTACCAGAAAGTCGGAACAACCGGACGATACTAATGCACATAATATGCTGAAAATAAATATATATTTTTTCATTTTTCTATATAATTTAAGTGGTTGATATAAATTTTAGAAGCTCAAATTTAATCCGAAGACAAGTGTTTGCGCTTCGGGATATCCTCCTGCTTCTTTTTCGGGACTATACGATTTATAATCGGTAATCGTAAATAAATTCGTTGCCGTGGTATAAATTCGGGCCTTTGTTATTCCTACTTTAGACAATAATTTTTTAGGAAAAGAATAACCTAAAGTTGCCATTCTCAACCGGAAATAGGATGCATCCTGAAGTCCGACTACTCCAAAATTAGAAGCTGATGCTGTGAATTGAGGACGAGGAGCTTCGTTTGATTTATTTTCCGGAGTCCAGTAATTTACTTTCATACCGTTCAGTTTCCCATTTAAACTTCCTCCCTGATTGTATGCGTAGAGGTATTGGTTATTTTTAATAACACCTTGCACGGTATAAAATTCCACGCCCAAATCAATTCCTTTGAAGTGTAAATTTGTATTTATTGTTCCGTACCATTGCGGATCCAGGTTAAAGACTTTCCTGTCGTCGACGGTGATTTTTCCATCTCCGTTACTATCAGCCAATTTGACATCTCCCGGTTTTGGAACGGCATTACCCGGTAAATACTGGTCTTCCGTCGGATTTTCTCCTTCCTGCCAAATACCGGCAAACTCATACTGATAAGCTACATTGATGGATTCGCCTATAAACCATCCGTTATTTATATCGTTGAGCGGTTTCCCGTCTTCATCTATCCTTCCGTCTATTTTCACCACTTCATTGCGTTGGGTTGAAATACTGAATCCGGCTTCCCAGGTGAAATCTTTTTTATGAATGATCCTTCCGTTCACAGTTCCTTCCCATCCCCAGCTCTTGGTTTCTCCCAGGTTATCCCACATCGTACTGTAACCGGTGATAGAAGGTATGGTTCGTTGTACTAACAAGTCTGTTGTTTTTGTGCTATAATATTCAATGGTACCGGTCAACGCTCCTCCCCTGGCGCTGAAATCAAGTCCCATATTCAAAGAGCCGGTTTTTTCCCATTTCAAAGACAAATTCTGTAGTTGACTGGAAGGCAGATAACCTACGGACAAGCTGCTTCCCAGTATGTATTCATAGCTGTTTGCCAATCCAAGCGTTCTATAAGCCGGGATTCCCCAGTTACCGACAATTCCGTAACTAATCCTTGCTTTCAGCATATCCAACCATTCCTTGCTCTTCAAAAATGATTCTTCGTTGATTCTCCAGGCCAGCGCCACAGAAGGGAAGTTTGCCCATTTGTTATCAGCTCCGAAAACCGATACTCCGTCGCGACGGAAAGAAGCGGTCAGCAAATAGCGATTCATCAGGTTGTATTGTAAACGGCTTGCAAATGACAACGATCGTTCCCGTTGAATACTTCTCACAACCCCGTCTATTTCCGAAGTAGCTGCCGTATCCCATTTGAAGATATCCGTCGTAGAATTTATAAAGTCAAAACCTGTCGTTTTCTGTAAATCCTGTTCCGATTCATGAATTAAAGTCAACGATAACTGATGGTCTTTATTTGAAATAGGAACCTGATAATTTATAATATTATTAATTAACCAGTCAGATCTTTTAAATTCGCGAATTTGACCTTCTCCTGTGGATGCCGGATAGAGTTTTGTCCTGTATTGTCCGACTTCCCTGTTGTTCGAGCGGATATTTGCATTGAAGCGATACGAAAAACCTTTGAATAACTTAAAATTGAGAAATGCAGCCAGGTTAACATATTCATCATCTTGTTTTTGATCGTATTCCCGATTTCTCCATAGAGGGTTGATATCTCCAACGGAAGTTGTTTCACGCATTAAGTTTCCGTCGTTATCATAAGGCTGGGCTAATGAAGGCATGGTTAATATCTGGTTGAAATTGGAATCATTTGATTTTATTTCTGCTTGTGCATATGAGAAATTTACTCCAAAATCCAACCATTTATACATTGCATAATCCATGTTTGTCCTGAAATTTGCTCTGTGGAAACCTGATTTATCAACGATACCATCCTGGTTATAATATCCGATTCCGGCAGCAAATTTCAACTTATCATTTCCTCCTCTGACCGAAATATCACTTTTGTATTGCAAGGGATTTCCCAACATCAGGTCTTCCCAGTCGGTGAATTTTTGGTTTTGCCAGGCGTCATACATGACTGCATCATCCAACACGGTCTGGTAGTTGATATTTTCAAGAGTTCCGATATTTCCATGCCCGTCATTGTTTTTTGCCCACCAACGAAGCGTTACCCATTCTTCCGGCGTATAAAGGTCAAAATTCCGGTGGAATTTTTGAGTTCCCACATAGGAATTAAAATCAACACTGACCTTTCCTTCCTTCCCTTTTTTTGTGGTAATGATGATGACTCCGTTTGAAGCCCTGGAACCATAGATTGCCTGAGAAGAGGCGTCTTTCAATACCTCGATCGATTCAATATCACTCGAATTCAAATCATTTATATTTGGAACGATCATTCCATCAATAATGTACAATGGTGATTGTGAACTTGATAACGAACGTTTTCCCCTGATATGTACATCCGAAGTTCCTCCCGGAGCGGCGCTGTTCAATGTAACCTGAATCCCGGCAGCCTGTCCCCGAAGCATTTCCGTAACGCTTGATGCCGGAAATTTTTCCAGATCTTCGGCTTTGACCGATGCAACAGAACCTGTCAAATCACTTTTCTTAGACACTCCGTATCCAATTACGACGATTTCTTCCAAATTTTGAGCATTTTCATTCATTACAATGTCGATACGACTCCTGCCTTTGACCATTTCATCGTGCGTACGATAACCAATGTAAGAAAACACAAGAACGGCGTCCGGGGAAGGAACGGAGATATGATAAACTCCATTGGCATCTGTAGCAACCCCATTTTTGGTTTCTTTAATGACAATACTCACTCCAATCAGGCCTTCTCCCGCCGGATCGGTCACTTTTCCCGATACTTCATACGATTGTGCGTACATCGAGGCTGAAAAGAAGAAAAAAGCCAGCCACCCGATTAGTAGTTTTTGTAAATAGTTTTTACCCATGGTTTGTTAATAATTAGATTTAACGAATATGAATTTTAAAAACAAAGATCGGGTAATTCTTTCAGATCGAATTATTCAATCATACAAAAAAGCAATATTTTTGTACAAGGTGAAAAAATAAAAAAAACATCATGTGAGCGTACAATTTTCCCATTTAAAAGAATATTATTCTTATTTTTGATAATAATTATACATTATATTTGATTCTTTAAATTTACTTGAAATCCGGATATGAAATTACGTATTCCAATATTGTCCGTTTGTATTTGTCTATTTGCTACTGCTTATTGTCAAAATTTACTCTTTGACCATCTGAAAGTAGAAAACGGATTGTCCCAGTTGTCCGTACATTCCGTTTATCAGGACGAGTTTAACCGGATCTGGATCGCAACACGAGACGGATTGAACAAATACGATGGAAATAAAATTGAAGTTTTCAGGCCTGTGATCGGAGATACAACCACCCTCTTCGGAAGTAATGTCCAATCCGTTTGCGGAGATCGAAAGGGGCATTTATACATTCAATGCCTACTGGGATTATTGGTTTATGACCTCAGAAAAGAGAAGATGACAACAATAACGAAAGATGATATCTATGCCATATCCTATGGAAAAGACAGGTTGTGGGTTGCCGAAAACAATCAAATCAAATATTTGGGAACAAACGGGACATTGATCCCCTATTTGGAAATGGAGAAAGACATGCGTGTTACTTGCATCAAAGAATCTTCCGAAAGTATTTTGTATATAGGTACGAGGAATCAAGGAGTATTTGCCGTCGATGAAAATAAAAAAACAAACCACATCCTTCCTGGGATTGATGCCGTTTGTATTTACGAGGATGTCCAGGGAAACTGTTGGATCGGGTCGATCCACAATGGGATGTATAAAATTGATCGAAAGAATAACATCACCAACTACATCCACCGTCATAATGATAAAAATTCTATTTCCGATAATTATGTCCGGTCTATTTGTTGCGATAATCTTGGATACTACTGGATAGGCACTTTCAAAGGTCTAGATAGATTCAATCCTGAAACGATGGAATTTTCTCATTTTTATTCTTCGGAATACGATTCGTACAGCATAGGCAGCTCTTCTGTTTGGTGTATAACGAAGGACGAACAGGGCACTCTTTGGATTGGAACATTCTTCGGGGGAGTGGACTATATTAATCCTGAGTTTTCCTTTAACCAATATTATCGTGTCGGCGAAGATGGAAAAAGCCTGAGCGGGTCTGTCGTCGGCAATATTACCGAAGATAAAAAAGGGAACCTTTGGATTTGTACGGAAAACGGCGGATTGAATTACTTTGACCGGGAAAAGAATCATTTTGACTCCTATCAAAACAATCCTGAAGACACACAGAGTATTTCATCCAACAGTTTGAAATCAATCTATTTAGATGAAAAGAGCAACCTGCTTTGGGTGGGAACACACATGGGTGGTTTGAATTGCTTCAATCCACAAACGAAAAAATTCAAACGTTATTTGCATAATACGAATAATCGATTGAGTAATGAATATATCCGGTGTATTGTGCCTTACGACAAATTCCTTTTATTAGGCACACATAATTCGATAGATGTGTTCAATCCGGCAACCGGGACTTCGGAACCTTTGGTAGATAAAAATAAGTATGGCTTGCAAAACAAACAAATTTGGGACATGTGCATTGATTCCAGAGAACAATTGTGGTTTTCAACTTCCACGGCAGCTTACCGGTACGATTTCAAGACAAAAGATCTACAGGTTTACATAAACAATCCAAAAGATCCGGCAAGTATTGGATTCGGGTTTTTTAATACATTCTTCGAAGACAGAAAGGGACGGATGTGGATCGGTTCTGCAGGCGGTGGTCTTGACTTGTACCGGCCTCAGACTAATTCTTTCATTCATTATAACACTCAAAATTCCCAGTTGATCGATGATTATATCTTAGATATCAACGAATCTCCCATGGGTTATTTGTTGATTGCTACCAATAAAGGTTTATCCAGGTTTGATGTTGAAAACAGCGTGTTTTATAACTATAAAAATAATAATTTTTTCCCATTTTCTTCAATCAATGAACGAAGTCTTTTCATTACACAAAAAGGAGAAATTGTCATTTGTAGCATTAATGGAATGGTTATTATCAACGAACGGGATTTAAATTTTAAGCCGATTGACTATAAAATAAACCGGACTGATCTATACATTAATAATAACCTGGTCAAACCCGGAGATAAAAACGACATCTTAAAAGTTGCTTTTCCCTGCACGAACGAAATTTCATTAAATCACAACCATTCGGTTATTTCTATCGAATTTGCATCCACTAACTACATCAAGGCTATCAATCCTCAGATACAATACAAACTGGAAGGCTTTGATAACGACTGGATTAACGCTGAAAATCGAAATACGGTTACTTATACCAATTTAGAACCCGGAGAATATGTTTTCAAATTAAGAGCGCTCACAAACTCTTTTGATCAATTCACACCGGAAACATTACTGGACATCGAGGTATCACCCCCCTTTTATAAAACGATATGGGTTTATATCATGTACTTCATCATTTTATCTACTTTGTTTTACATCCTGTTTTCGAACTATATATCCAGAGTAAAACTACAATCTTCGTTGATATATGTCAATAAAGAGAAAGAGCAGATAGAAGAGTTGAATCAATCGAAACTTCGTTTTTTCACCAATATTTCACATGAATTCCGAACTCCTATCACCTTGATGTTTACTCAATTGGAAATCTTATTACAAAATGGGAATCTACCTCAGAATATATATAATCGTTTGATTAGTATCATGAGAAATGCCGAAAAAATGAAACGATTGATCAATGAACTTCTTGATTTTCGGAAACAGGAGATGGGATTTGTCAAATTGAAAATGAGTAAACAAAACATCGTATCTTTTATTAATAATATCTATGTCCCGTTTAAAGAATATTCTTACTCAAAACATATTAATCTTTTATTCGTTCATAAAGACGAATCGATTGATGCCTGGTTTGATGTAGATCAGATGGAAAAAGTGTTTTTCAACTTGTTGTCTAATGCATTTAAATTTACGCCGGCCAACGGAGAGATTTCCATTGTCATTGAAAATGATACGAACTTTGTTTTTATCTCTGTAATTGATACGGGATGCGGGATAGGTCCCGATTCATTGGAAAAAGTATTCGAACGCTTCTTCCAGGAAAAAGAAAGTGATTTTTCCCCGTTAAATCATGGGACAGGTGTTGGACTTGCCTTGGCAAAAAGTATTGTTGAGGCTCATAAGGGGGAAATCAGCGTCCGGAGTCAGATCAATAAAGGTTCTACGTTCAAGGTTTCGCTTCCCCTGGGAGACAATCATTTTGATGAAAGTTTGAAGATAATACCGCCTGACAGGGAAGGACTGTTTTATTCGGATATTAACATTCCTGAAACCGAATTTATTTCGGAGATTAAAGACTCACAAAAAGAAATATCCCTGCAAAGTGCAAGTATCCTGATTGTGGAAGATAATCAGGAATTGTTGCAACTGTTGGTTCGAATATTTGAATCTATATATAAGGTATATACTGCCCCGGATGGATCGGATGGCCTTGAAAAAACGATTGAGTTTCAACCGGATATTGTCCTCAGCGATGTGATGATGCCGAATATGTCCGGAATTGAGATGTGCCGGAAAATTAAGACCAATCTCAACACTTGTCACATTCCGGTAGTTCTCTTGACGGCAAAGACAACGGAAGAACATACCATAGAAGGTTTATTAACCGGTGCGGATGATTACATTACCAAGCCGTTTAATTCCAAAATATTGATTGCCAGATGTAATAATCTTGTCAATGGAAGAGCGATTATTCAAAATAAATTCAGTAAAGACCCGGATATAGAAACGCATCTGCTCGCCATGACTGTGTACGATCAGAAATTATTGGAAAAAGCAATCCTGATTGTCGAGAAAAACATGAATAATCCCCAGTTCGATATCAACTTGTTTTCTTCTGAGATGGGTTTGGGACGGACAAACCTGTACGTCAAAATAAAGGGAATAACCGGACAAACGCCAAATGATTTCATCATGAACATCCGGTTAAAGAAAAGCTTAAGTCTGCTGAAAGAAAATGCTCACATAAGCATTTCGGAAATTGCCATACAACTAGGATTCAGCGAACCGGCTTATTTTATTAAACGGTTCAAAAAATTATACGGACAAACGCCATTTCAGTATAGAAAATCAATGGGACTTCCGGGACACATAAAACGGTAAGACCGTAAGAAAAAAACCTCATTTTCACCTAATTTCCTAAACCTACCTCAAAAGACATACCGGCGGCACCGGTTTTGGTAGTTTAACCCACATTTCTCATAAATCGTCTAACGGACTTTTCACTTTTGCCAACTGTTTGTTCGTAATTTTGGCGTAAATTTCCGTAGTTTTTATACTTTTGTGTCCGAGCAGTTTTTGAATAAAAACCATATCAGTTCCCGCTTCCAAAAGGTGCGTAGCATAACTGTGCCGCAAACCGTGAATACCGACCGCTTTGTTGATTTTCGCTTTCTTCATCGCCGTGTGAAAAACCGCTTGCACGCTACGAATGCTGTACTGCCCACCATATTGCCCTTCAAACAGAAATTCCTTTGGTTTATATGCCACATAATATTC
>JAIRZF010000097.1 GCA_031267385.1 Dysgonamonadaceae bacterium
AATCGTCTCAAGATTCCGACCGGCGCAGATTCAAATATCAAGAATCGTCTCAGGATTCCGACCGGCGCAGATTCAAATATCGAGAATCGTCTCAGGATTCCGACCGGCGCAGATTCAAATATCGAGAATCGTCTCAGGATTCCGACCGGCGCAGATTCAAATATTGAGAATCGTCTCAGGATTCCGACCGGCGCAGATTCAAATATTAAGAATCGTCTCAGGATTCCGACCGGCGCAGATTCAAATATCAAGAATCAAAACAGTCATTATTTTTCTATTATCAGCTACTATTGGCCGATGAAAAAAAAATTCCGGAAAGCGTAAGGAAACGAATAGTCCCTCACGCGTTCCGGATTAAAAAGGATTAAAAATCATCTCGTCAGTATCCGGGATTCTGTACGAGATTGGGGTTTATCAGGGTTTCACCGAGCGGAATGGGCATATATTCGTCATGGTTTGTATCGAAATTGGCGCCCAGCACTTCTTTTGCGATTCCCCAGCGCACAAGGTCAAAGAACCGGAATCCTTCCATCGCCAGCTCTACACGTCGCTCGTGCACAATTGCAGCAAGCGAAAGCGCGGATATATCCGGCAAACCGGCTCGTTTCCGTACCTGATTAAGCGCTTGCAAGCCTGTTATGTTAGCCTTTTCCGAAGCGCCGTTCAGAATGGCTTCGGCATATCCCAGTAGGACTTCGGCATAACGGATTACCTTCAGGTTACAGTCCGATTCTTCCGTTCCCAGTTCCGGGCCGAAGACGTACTTCTTTGTATTGAATCCGGTATAGGGACTCCAGGAAGATTCATACGGGATGCCGAATATGATGTCTCCTTCCACCATTACCGTTTCGGGACGGCGCGAATCGCCTGTTTCAAATTCGTCGACAAGGCTTTCGGTCGGAACGCAGAACCCCCAGCCTCCCCAGCCGTTTACGTCTCGCGGCGTCATCCAGCGTGAAATACCAATGTAGGAGGATGATTTGCCGACCACGCTTTGCACTTCAAAAAGGGATTCGGGCAGATTGTCGCTGCCCTGATTTGTGAACAGGTCGCCATAGTCCTCCATCAGGCGGTATGTCCCCGAATTAATGACTTCGGCGTATGCATCGGCGGCTTTTTGCCATTCTTTCATAAACAGGTAAACGCGTCCCAGCAATCCCTGCGCCGCACCTTTTGCAGGACGTCCCAGATCTGCGCCTGAAAAAGAAACGGGCAGGCCGTTGGCGGCATCCTTCAAGTCCTGTTCTATTAACGCCCAGATCTCCTGCGCGGATGCCCTGGATACGTTTTTTATATCGGCCATTCCGGTCTCGGCAATCAGCGGAACACCGTTGTAGCGGATGTTCAGATTGTAGTAATACAGCGCCCGCAAAAACTTCGCTTCTCCTAAAAGACGGTCTCTGCTTGGAATATCCATCTCGCCGATTTTTTCTATTGCTTTATTAGCTCTGAAAATACCCCTGTAACAACTGTTCCACATTTCGCTTACAAGAGAGTTGGATGCGACTATCTGAAAGTTGTTCATTTCTTCCATTGGTGCATCATCCGTAGGGCCTCCGCCTCCCTTTTCGAAATCGTCGGACCAGACATTCAAACCTAAAAAATAATGACTGTCATATAATCCATTACTCCACATTCCGGTAAAAGGGTTATAGATGGCATTTACAGCTCCGACGGCCTCGACTTCCGTCTGGTAAAAAGAGCTTTCGGATAATACTCCGTAAGGCGACTTGTCCAGCAGTTCATCTCCGCAACCCGTTGTCAATATAACCGTTGCTACGGCAAAGATCATTAATAAGATTATTTTTTTCATCATGTCTGTCTTTAAAAAGTTAAATTTAATCCAAGTAATACGGTTCTCGGCACAGGATAGGCTGAAATATCATAACCCCCGTCAAGCGGATTTGCAATTGAGATTTCAGGATCGTATCCGCTGTACTTTGTAAACGTGTACAGGTTGTTGACCGATAAATAGATTCGCGTGCGCTGAATACCTGCCTTTCCCGTCAATGAAAGAGGAAGCGTATACCCCAGCTGGAGATTGCTCAAACGGAAATAGGAACCGTCTTCAACATAAAAATCGGATGTCCGGAAATTGTCATTCTGGCTGTTCGTGGATACGCGCGGAATACCGGTACGGTCTCCTTCCTTTTGCCACCGGTCAAGGATCGCCGATTGTTTGTTAAAGGAGTATCCTCCGTTCAGCGTGTAACTTTTCATGAAATAATACAGGCTGTTTCCGCTTACGCCCGTCATTGACAGTGCAAAATCAATGCCCTTATACTCAAGTCCGATATTGATTCCGTAAGTCAGTGACGGAAGAGGACTTCCGAGAAAGTCCAGATCGTCGCTGTCCAGCTTGTCGTCGCCATTCAGGTTTTTAAACCGGATATCCCCGGGAACGGCCAGCGGCTGTACCCCGTGTGCATCGATTTCGGCCTGGTTCTGGAAAATTCCGTCCGTCACATAGCCGTAAAATTCGCCGATGCTTCGTCCGACTTCCGTCCGGGTAACACTCGAAGAGATGGGCGCATCGTTGTCGAAGAGTTTGACCACCTCGTTTTTCAGCGTACTCAGATTCCCGCCGACGGAATAATTCAATTCGCCGATATGGTCGTTAATGCTTGCCGAAAACTCGACCCCCGTATTCTTCATTTCGCCGATATTGGTCAGACTGCCCGAAGTACCTGCATAGCCGGGCATCGGGAGCACCTGAAGAATATCTTTTGTATATTTTCTGTAATACTCCAGGGTGAACGCTACCTTATTGTTCCATAATCCCATGTCGAACCCGATATTGGTCTGATAAATCGTTTCCCACTTGAAATCCTGATTGTCCACGCTGGAAGGATAATATCCGATGACCGGATTCTGGTCTGCCCCCAGCGTATATTTCACCTGCCCCAGCGTAGAAGTAAACCCGTAATAGGCGGTAGGCATGGTTCCCAGTATTCCGTAACTGCCTTTGAGTTTCAGATTGCTGAGCCATTCCACGTCTTTCAGGAAAGATTCTTCGGACACTCTCCAGCCGACAGCAGCCGAAGGAAAGTTTCCCCATTTGTTGTTCTTACCGAAACGCGACGAACCGTCCGCACGCATGTTGAACTGGAACAGATACCTGTTGGCGAAGCTGTAATTCAACCGTCCGAAATACGACAGCAAAGCCCAGTCGCTCCTGCCGCCCGACACCTGGTCCTGTTCCGTTCCGGCGCCGAAATACTGCAGGTACGGTTCATTCGACGGAAATCCTTTTTTGGAAGCCGAAGCGTTTCTCGTGTCATACGTAATCAGCGATTGCCCGATCATTGCCGTAACATGGTGAGAATCCCTGAATGTCTGATCGAAAGTCAGGAAGTTTTCAAAGGATATATTGGTATCCTTACTGTACGATCCCGATAACGTTGCAAGGGTATTTCTGTTGGGGCCCAAGTCAAACGTCGGTGTGAAACTGGAACCATCCCCGTTCTGCAAATCACCGCTGAAATTGGAACGGAAACGGAGCGAAGGCAGTATTTTATACTCGCCAAACACATGTGCCAGCGTTCTGTAGGAATTATACGACCATTTGTATACGTCGGCGCTTTGTAACGGATGCCTGCCGTCTCCTTCGTTGAGAAATGCCTGTGCTCCGTATGATCCGTCTTCATTGTATACCGGAACGGTTGGAACCTGTCTGACCGCACTGACTAATACTCCGGTATAAATCGACATGTCCACGTTTACGGACTTCCTGTTTATGTAACTCAGATTCAGTCCCACGGTCAGATTCTTATTTACATCCACTTCCACGTTTGATTTAACGCTGTAGCGTCTATATGTGGAGACGACTATCATTCCATCCTGGTCGTCGTATCCCGCCGACAGATAATACCGGATATTGTTCGAGCTTCCCCTTACGCCCAGCGAATGGCTGTGAACCGCTCCTCTGCGTAAAACGGCATCCTGCCAGTCGGTATCCGCCCGCGGCGTCACGGTTTTCCAGAAAGGCTCCATTCCGCTGTTCACGTACGACTCGTCCATAATCATGGTATAATCCGCCGTATTAAGTAAATCCAGCCGTTTGGAAGCTTCGTTGTAGCCGATATTTCCGTCGTAAAAGACCGTCGGTTTGCCCGATACACCCTTTTTGGTCGTAACCAGTACCACGCCGTTTCCCGCCCGGGAACCGTAAATGGACGCAGAAGCGGCATCCTTCAATACTTCAATGGATTCGATGTCCCGGTTATTGATAACCTCCAGGCTGTTGGTCATTGGTACACCGTCGACAATATACAGCGGATCGTTATTGTTCAGCGTACCGATACCCCGGATGCGTACGGAAGGAGCGGAACCCGGCTGTCCGCTTTGCTGCGTAACCGTTACCCCCGGTATCTTCCCCTGAAGCGCCTGTCCAACCGTAAGGTGGGCACGCCCTTCCATCGCTTTGGACGACAGGGAACCTACCGATCCGATCAGGTCGGAACGCTTCTGGGTACCGTAGCCGACGACAACCACTTCATCCAAACCTAAAATGTCTTCCTGCAGGATTATCTGCAGGCTGGCCTGGTTTCCTATAGCTATTTCCCGGTCTATATATCCGATGTACGACACCTGCAAAACGGCATTGTTACCGACGCTAAGCGTAAAATAACCCTCCGTGTCCGTGCTCGTACCATTGGTACTTCCTTTCTCTATCAGATTAGCGCCGATTATCGGTTCTCCGGTCTGGTCGACTACGGTCCCGGTGATCCGCCGGTTTTGCTGGGCAATTGCCGTCACCCCGCTTTCTTCATTCGCTTTCTGCGAAAGGATAATGTTTATTCCCTCCATTGCGTAAGACAGATCCGTGCTTTCAAAAAGCCGGTTCAGTACTTCGCGTACAGGTTTGTTTCTGACACGTATGGAAACGTGCCGTTCCAGATTAACGTCCCGGTTCGATACGAAAAGATAGTCCGTTTGGCTCTCTATCGCATCCAGTACGTTTTTCAGCTCAGTATTTTGCTTGTTCAGGGTTACCCTGGCATTTTGCGAGTTTGCATCACTGGCAAAGGCAAAACAGGTAAACGTCAGTAATAGAAATAATGTTAATCGCATAATTCTAAAAATATGTTTGGATTGATTGTTTTTTTTCAATTCAATCCCTGGTGATAATTTATTTTTCATATCTTTGTAATTGTTTTTTAATTTAAGTAAGTATATATCTCAATACATGTGTACTCGCTTGGAGCCGGTAAATGTTAGAGCATTTTCCGGCTCGTTTTCTTTCATTCATTCTTTTGTTTTTCTCTCCATAGGCAATCTGTTTTTAAGGTTCGACATTCTTTTTTTAATCTACATTATATAAATGATATTAGTATTTTCCTCCCTTCTGTAAGTGAAGCGGAAATCGTTCTGCAAAACCCTTAGCGCATGGTCTATCCCGTCGACGATGCGGAATTTCCCCAAGTATCCCAGTTTCCTGACGGCGTCGGTGCGGATAATGATTTTCACGTCGAAGTATTTTTCGAACAGAATCATCATCTCCTCAAACGATTTGTCTTCGAAAACAATGATACCTTCCTTCCACCGGTATTTATTGTAATTGGTAGCCGAGATGACGAGACTGTCGCCGTCCAGCGTAGCCGTTTCTCCGGCGCTGAGGTAGACGGTATCGCTCTTCGCACCGATTTTATACAGCTTCACCCGTCCGGTGAACATGGCCGTCTCAAATCCCGGACGGTCTGCATAGGATTCCATGTTGAAACTTGTCCCCAGCGCTTCCAGTACGTATTTTCCGGTATTGATCGTAAACGGTTTCCCGGCATCCTTCGCTATGTCGAAAAAGCCTTCGCCGTCCAGTTCCACGACACGTTCATCCCGGAAAAACCCCGGATATTTCAGCGTCGTATTGGAATTGAGCCAGACTGCCGAGCCGTCGGCCAGCGCCAGCGAAGTGCGGCTACCCGGCGGAACGTAGGCATTTTGCGCCGTCCCAACCAGCCCGTTTATCCTGTACGTACTGTAAAAATGACTGCTGACAATCATCAGTACGACGACGGCAGCGGCTTTCATTGCATTGCGGACAAACGTTCGCCAGCGATAAGGAATCCATCCGGCTTTTTCGTCGCCGGCAATGTCACTCTCGTCAGCAACGACGGACGCGTCGAAGCGTATCCGTTCGCGAATAAATTGCTTCCGGTGAGCCTCATCGCTCTCCAGCCATTCGCGGATGGATTCCTTTTCCTCTTCCGGGGATTCCCCGCAAAAGTAACGATCCAATATGTATCGATCTATTTTCATTCCGTATAAAGGTGTATTCTATCGGTTATAATGATAGAGCAACCAAGCGGACGGAAATCCCAACTTTTTTCGGAATATTTTTAAAAAAAAATCAACAGCTGCTGTCAGCAAGCCAAAGAACCGGAATATCAATATGTGCATCCTAAGAAAATAACGCTGATATTCTAAATTATATGGGAGGGAGTAGCCAGGATTTTGTAAATAAAGAGCGCTATCAACGGCAGATAGTCTTTCAAGTCATTGAACAGATGGTCGTTTGCCTTGTTTATATGGTAGTCTATTTTCTGCAGCGAAACGCCCATTTCGTCTGCAATTTCTTTTCTCGACTTGTACTCGAAACGGTTTTTTATAAAAATATCACGCGTCTGCTTGGGCAATCCGGCTAACGATTTCTTAACAATATCCATAATCTCGCGTGTGAAAATGTCCGAATAATTTTCATCCTCCAGCGTCATTATACGGGCTTTCACTTCCCATTCGTACAGCTCCAGATACTTCCTGCCATATTCGGATTCCACCTCCAGATGTTTCAGGTAATTCAAACATTTGTTCTTGACGGTCAGCAATATATACCCCGGCACATCCGTCCCGGGATCTATTTTAGCCCGGTTCTCCCAGTAATACAAAATCGCATCATGCGTAATATCCTCGGCCGTCTGCACATTATTAACATAATAATAGGCATAACGGTAAAAACGCTTGTAGTAAGCATTGTAAAACGAACCGAAACTCTGTTCCGAACAAACGTCCAAAGGGGTAATGATATTTATCTTCTTCATTAATTCAAGGTTCCCATCTTTCAAACAAGTAAAAATCAGTGAAAAAAATTGATGATAATTACTAATTTTGCGATAGTGACAAACACAAAACAAGTAATAAAATCATCATCGTGCCGGCCTATTTGTCTTTAAAAACTCTTTTTACTGCTTCGAGATAACCATATCCGAACATTGTACATGGTTGCAGATAGCTCGTTTCCGTCCATTCGTTCCAACTGTTTATTGTAATTAACGGTACTTGCTTAGGATGTGCATCCGCATAGGCTTTAGCATCCCTCAATGCTTTTTCAAAGTTTTCAGGTGTATTGTTTTTCACAACGCCTCCGACAAAATTCTGAAATCTCGGGTTATTGTCCCATCCTACAGAGATATGAGGATAATACGGAATATTCAAGTCAGTATCAAGCTCAGACCATGTTTTTAAAACATCTTCCTGTATCTCAAGATAATCACGATCGATATTTACGAAATGAGCATATTGGTAATGTGTTGCACCATCAAATCCCATATCCTTTATTACCTCCTTTTGCGTTCCGATATTATCACCTGCTATTCCGGTCATATTGTGCTGCATATTCGCCCTGAGGGTAAGTTGCAGGTCAAGCCCCTTGTATCCGGCCTTCTTAACCTCTGCCCTAAACCATTTCAAAGCATCTTTTGCAGCTTCAATACCGCCAATTCCGTCAATAAACGTTTGAATCTCATAAATCATAAAGCTTGGTTTACCATCTACGGTATAATAGTTGGGATGAGAAAAATATTTCTCAATAACCCTTTTACAAAGAGTTTCGAAATCCTGACGACTAACGCCGCCTTTCCAGATAAGAGCATTATTTTTTGTCCCTGACAGGCGTTTATCCCATGTCATATTAACATTATGATTTGCCCACATAACATAAAACTTCATATCTTTATTGTTTGCGGCTCCCAGAAAACCGTCATTTAGACAACTTTCAAGAAAGGGCATTCCGTCATACCAGTACCAGTCATAAATAAAGACATTGATGCCATGTCGTAATGCAGCATTGATTTGCATTTCCATCACATACGGATCTGCCTCGTTTACATATCCCCATAACGGATATCTCGGTTGTGTATGACCCTGGAATTTCGCTTTGTTGGAAATAACGGTCTGCCACTCGCCCATTCCTTCCGGCCAGAAAATCTTAGCCCTGTCATCAACATGATAAGAAGGCCATACAAACGCCGCAATGTCATACTTTTGCTGAGCGCTAAGCCCAAAAGAAATAATCGTAAATAGAATAAGAATCTTTTTCATAGGTACATAATTTATTTTTTAATGTTAAAGCAGTATGGAACCCGCATGTTCATTAAATACCCGGAGGGTATCCGTTTTTTCTGCTTTTGAGTGAGCCTCTTGTCGGATTCGAACCAACTACCTCGGGATTACAAATCACGTGCTCCGTCCAACTGAGCTAAAGAGGCGGGTGGGAAAGCTTACTACATCGCACCGCTACAACCTGCTTACCCTTGCTACCGTCAGATCCTGGGGGATTCCGAGGGAGCTGGTCGTGTAGGACTTTCCCGTGTATTTCAGTAATTCAATTATCGTTTTGAGGGTGCGAAGTTAGTCATTATTTCGTTATTTCCAAATATTCGAAAAATATTTTTTGCCTTAACATACCCTTTCAATACATAAACTTCTTAATACAAATATATTAAACTCAGAAAAAAAATCACCCGGCAAGTCTTGTACGGATGATTAAATTTGTTTTCATTTCTGCCGGCGTGGGATGTTCCATCAGCGCCCAGTCTATGGCTATGACCGGATACTGTTGCGACCAATCCCATTTGTCGTAAATATAAAGACCTTCGAACAGTTCCTTTTGCCCCTTGAACAGTGCTTCCATCGTGCTTACGAGCAACGATTTTCCGAAACGGCGCGGACGCGAAAGGAAATACGTGTCTCCATTCAATATAATTTTATGGATAATTTCAGTTTTATCCACATACAGGCAATCATTGTTGCGCAATTTTTCAAACGACTGCTTTCCTAACGGTAATTGTTTCATGACTTATCCTTTTAATTATAAATTTCAGTAACTACTCACCCCCTCTATCCATAAAATCATTTCAAAAAAATATGGCCTGTGTCATTTAATATATTTATATTTGCAGGTAAAAGTTTTATAATAAATTATATACACATGATTTAGTGGGTTTTTAGAGGTTCCCTTATGAAAGATGTAAAAGACGAATAGAAAATCAAGTCTGCAGGCCGCTTAAATTCCCTGCGCAGGAAAAAAAATTCTCTGCGCAGGGAATTGGAATTTCCTGCACAGAAAAAATAATTCCCTGCGCAGGGGTTTTTACCTCCCTCAGTTTGCCTTTACAAACTTCACGTTCTCGAGCGTTTTTTTGATACGCTGACCGGGGACAAAGATGATGCCGGACTTTTTGATACTCGCGGCATCCACTTCTTCGGCCGTGGCGCGACCTTCGGAACTGAACGTGACGCGGATACTGCCCAGATCACCCAGCCGGATGATCGTGCCGTCTTCCAGTCCGTCATTCGAGACGTCAACCAGTGCATACAGGACGGCGCGTATATCGGCGCCGCTCACCGTACAAATCTTTTCGATTAATTTGGTCAGTTTGTCAATATCCCACTCGCCGTTCATCACGGGAGAAGCATAATACTTTTTTTCGCCTCCGCCCGCTACGCCGGGCTGTGCTCGCTGAACTGCTTTAAATTTAATTGCCATATTATTTTCGTTTGATCATTAAATAAAATCTTTTTACCTCTCACGTCCTCATTCCCGTTTTTACCTCCTTTCGTCGGATAAAGTTTTAATCGTTTATTAATTCGAGTTTCGAATCGAATACGTTTTCGAATCCTAATAGCCTGTAATCAATCTGTATGTTGTGCCCTGAAAAACATGATCCCAAACAAGCGAAGACATCAGATCAACTGCCCCATTTCCTGCAAGCGGCTTCTTAGAGGTTTAATATCCACCGCATGTACATCAGGCTCTTTTGCCTGATATATTTGTCCGGCTGCAACACCGACCGCTTCGCCGGTAACAAGGCATGGCGGCATGACGCGAAGACTGCCGTGTGCATACGAGTCCGTAGAAATACAGCGTCCGGCTACCAAAACATTTTTTAAGCCTTTGGGAACGAGACAACCGAAAGGTATCCCGTGCGATTCGCCTTTTTCATAGCGCGGATATTTCGTGGAGCCGGCTTTATGCACGTCAATATAATAGGCGTTACGCCCGATGCTGTCTTCAAACGAACGGCGCGCCAGCCAGTCGTCCAGCGTGAAAGTATAATCACAGACTATGCGACGGCTTTCACGCACACCCATCAATGCGCCCGTTCCGCTTAAATAAGAACTGCCGAATACGGCCGGCTGGTATTCTTTCATTCCATCGTGCAACTGTTTAGCCAGTTTGCGCCCTGTTATCATAGCGGAAGAGAG
>JAIRZF010000129.1 GCA_031267385.1 Dysgonamonadaceae bacterium
AGAACGGTCGCCTTGCTGAGAGACATTTTCAACCCTTCATTCCAGCATATTCACATCAATGATGCCGATGCTGTAAACGAAATTAAAGACTATGTGAGCCTCATCGCCCCGGAACGCTCTGGGATTGTGGAACTTTATTCCGGCGAACTACCTGTCTTCGATAACTTTGGCGTTACAAAACAGATAAAATCCTCTTTTGGAAAAACAGTAGCCTCCAAAAAAGGCTCTTATCTGATAATAGAACATACGGAAGCCATGCACGTTATCGACGTCAACAGCGGGAACTGTTCCAAATCGAGTGACGGACAGGAACATACAGCCATCGACGTCAATCTGGCTGCAGCAGATGAAATTGCACGCCAGTTACGACTCCGGGATATGGGAGGAATCATCGTTATTGATTTCATCGATATGCATGAACAGGATAACAAACAAAAACTGTTCGATCATATGCGTACCCTGATGGAAAATGATCGCGCAAAACACAACATCCTGCAACTTAGCAAATTTGGACTGATGCAAATCACACGCCAACGTGTGCGACCTGCAATGGACTTTAAAACGGACGAAACATGCCCGACCTGTTTCGGGAAAGGTGAGATACAACCTTCAATCCTGTTTACAGATAATCTGGAGAATAAAATCTCTTATTTAGTGGAAAAATTGAAAGTGAAGAAATTCAGTCTGCATGTACATCCATACGTCGCAGCATTTATTAATCGTGGGATTTATTCCCTCAAATGGAAATGGAAATTCCGTTATTCCCTGAGTATCAAAATCATACCCAATCAAAGTCTGGCTTTCCTGGAATATCGTTTTTATGACTCGGATAAAAACGAACTGGATATGAAAGATGAATCTCTTTCTGCCTGAAACAAAATGAAGACAGTAAGACATGTTCAGTTAAATGTCCAATTTTAAACACGGAATTTCACGGAGTTTTTTTTCACGGAAGACACTGTTTTTTCTTTTAACACGGAGTTTACGGAGAAAAAATATAATTCGGAATATATTTAAAAAAATTCCGTGTCCTCCGTGAAAAAAACTCCGTGTTAATAACTCCCTATAACTCCCTATAACTCCGTATTCTTCATAGTCAGCTGCACCCGTTTCCGTTCTTTATCCACACTCATCACTTTTACTTTGATATGTTGGTGGATAGAAACCACTTCTGTCGGGTCGGAAACAAAACGATCGGCCATTTCGGAAATGTGTACCAATCCTTTTTCTTTGATACCAATATCCACAAAACAACCGAAATTAGTGATGTTATTTACAATTCCAGGCAGGATAAGACCTTCTTTCAGATCATCGATGGTGCGAACAGATTGATCGAACTCAAAGATCTGAATGCCTTTCCTCGGATCACGCCCGGGTTTATCCAGTTCTTCCATAATATCCAGAAGCGTAGGCATTCCCACCTTTTCCGAGACATATTTCTCTAACTTTATTTTATGTTTCAGTTCTTTATCAGCAACCATTTCCAAAACCGAGCAATTCAGTTCTTTCGCCATAGATTCTATGACACAGTAACTTTCCGGATGAACAGCTGAATTATCCAACGGATTTTCAGCATCCGGGATACGAAGGAAACCTGCACACTGTTCAAATGTCTTGTCTCCAAGCTTAGGGACTTTTTTCAGTTCTTTCCGGCTTTTAAATGGGCCTTTTTCCGCACGATAATCCACTATATTCTGAGCCAATGCAGGTCCTAATCCGGATACATAGGTCAGGAGATGCTTACTCGCCGTATTGACATTTACTCCTACCTGATTGACACAGTTTTCAACTGTCTGATCCAGCGATTTTTTCAGCTTGCCCTGTTCCACATCATGCTGGTACTGCCCTACCCCAATCGACTTGGGATCTATTTTTACCAATTCCGCCAGGGGATCCATCAGGCGACGACCGATACTCACGGCTCCCCGTACAGTCACATCATATTCCGGAAACTCATCCCTTGCAATTTTTGATGCGGAATAAACAGAAGCTCCATCCTCACTGACCACAAAAACCTGCAATTTGCGATCATATCTTATATTTGTGACAAAATATTCCGTTTCACGGCCGGCAGTGCCATTCCCGATTGCAATAGCATCAATATCGTAGGAATGAACAAGGGAGGCAAGCTTTGCTGCGGCTTTACTTTTATCATTCTGTGGCGGATGAGGATAAATTGTTTCATTGTGCAACAAATTACCTTGAGCATCAAGACAGACCAGTTTACATCCCGTACGGTATCCCGGATCGACCCCTAATACCCGTTTTTGCCCCAATGGAGGAGCCAGTAATAACTGCCTCAGATTCTCTGCAAATACCCTGATAGCCTGTTCATCGGCCTTTTCTTTCGATAATGACGCGAATTCGGTTTCAATAGACGGTTTCAACAAGCGTTTGTATCCGTCTTTTACGGCCATTTCGACCTGTTCCGATGCTGCTGTTCTTCCTTTTACATACCGACGACTCAACGATTCGACGCAATATTCATCGTCCGGTGAAATCGACACCCTCAGGAATTCTTCGGCTTCTCCACGACGCATGGCCAGTAAACGGTGCGAAGAACAACGGGATAAAGGTTCGCTAAAATCAAAATAATCACGGTATTTAGCCGCAGCTTCTTCTTTTCCTTTAATTATTTTAGATGAAATAATTGCTTCCCTGTTGAAAATATTACGCACCGTATTACGTGTATTTTCATCTTCATTCACCCATTCGGCAATAATATCACGGGCGCCTTGAAGCGCGTCGGCAGCGGTTTTTACTTCATCAGTAACAAAACTCAGAGCCCTGTTTTGAACATCGCGTTCATTCTGGGCTATCAGGATCTTTGCCAATGGTTCCAGGCCTTTTTTCCGTGCGATCTCCGCTCGTGTTTGTCTTTTGGGTTTATAAGGAAGGTAAATATCTTCCAGTTCCGTACTATCCCAGCACTCTTCAACACGTTTTCGGAGTTCCGGAGTCAGTTTTTCCTGCTCTTCGATCGATTTCAGGATTGTTTCCTTCCGTTTGCTCAATTCGCAAAACTTTTCGTACTGCTGCTTGATATCTCCGACAGCCACTTCGTCGAGTCCTCCGGTTACTTCTTTACGATAACGACTGATGAAAGGGATTGTAGCCCCCTCTTCAATCAACCCGATGGTTTTCAGGACTTGCCGGGAAGGAATATCAAGTCCTTTGGAAATAAGATTGGAATATACTGTGATCATAAGAAACAGAATTTAATCAACCGCGAGAACAAGTCCCTTGATGTACTCGCCCTCCGGATGGTAAATATTTATCGGATGGTCGCCGGCCTGCGTGAGTTGATGCAGGATTCTGACATTTCGTTTCGATTGTGCCGCCGCACTGAAAACAGCCAGACGGAACTGGTCTTTGGTGACCACCTGGGAGCATGAAAAAGTAAACAACAGTCCTCCCGGTCTGATCTTTTCAAAAGCAACCACATTCAATTTCCGATAACCTTGCAAAGCATTTTTCAAGACATTGCGGTGCTTGGCAAATGCAGGAGGATCCAGGATGATCAGATCATAACGATCTCCCATTTTCTCCAGGTATTTGAAAGCATCTTCCGTAAAAGACCGGTGGCGGTCGTCGTTGGGAAAGTTCAATGCAATATTCTCGTCCGTCAGCACAATAGCTTTCGACGAACTATCGACCGAATGTACCGATTTTGCACCTCCACGCATGGCAAAGCACGAAAAGCCTCCGGTATAGCAAAACATATTCAGGACGTCTTTTCCTTTGGAATATCGCTCTAAAAGCGCCCTGTTATCCCGCTGGTCCACAAAAAAACCTGTTTTTTGCCCTGTGATCCAATCCACAGGGAATTTCATCCCATTTTCCAAGGCAATGGAAGATACGTCCTTACCTCCGGACAGGTATTCATTTTCGGCGCCGAGATCTGCTTTGAAAGGCAATGTAGACTCCGATTTATAGTAAATATTCTGCAATTGCTCACCCATTACATTCCGGAGAGCTTCGGCCAATTCCTTACGTATAATGTGCATTCCCGGAGAATGAGCCTGCATCACTGCCGTACCGGCATAAACATCGACAATCAGTCCGGGCATGCCGTCACCTTCCCCGTGAATAAGCCGGTAAGTATTATTCAAAGGGTTTTCAACCAAGCCAAGCTGTCGACGAATCTGATAAGCCTGCTCAAAACGCATCTCCCAAAATGCTTTATCAATTTCAACATCCTTAAAACTGAGTATCCTCACGGCGATCGAACCGATCTGGCAATGTCCTGTTGCAAGGAAATTCCCCCTGGAATCATAAACTTTTACCAAATCACCTTCTTCCGGGCTTCCTTCCGCCCGGCTTATCGCCCCTGAAAATATCCACGGATGAAATCGAAGAATAGATTCTTCTTTTTTAGGATTGAGATAAATTTTTTTATATTTCATTGAAAAACACAAATTACCGTTCCGTTCCCTCCATTAATTTTTCATAAACTTTCAGACAGGCCCAGGCATCCAAAGCTGCATATTTTTGCTGAGCCCCGGTCAACTCTTCCGATTCCCAATTACTCAACCTCTGACTTTTCGATATTTTTTTCTCAAAAAGCAAGGCATATACCTTTTGCAAACTTAAGTCTTTGATATCATACTGAGGCACTATCGTTTGTAAATCCACAAAACCTTGTGGCGTGAACTTTTTCCGGCGGGACATGGACAGAAAATCATCCTTTAAGGATAAACCAATTTTCCGGATTCCGGGATCCGACAGTAACTGTATCAGACAATCGGGGAACCCAATGATATTCAACCGGAACAAGAAACAGACATCTTCCGTCGACAACTGGATCAAAGCAACGCCAAAAATACAACCTTTCTTGTATGCCGGGCGCGTTTCCGTATCAAATCCCAACCTGGGAAATGACGATAAATATTTTACGGCTGTTTCAGCTTCTTCAATCGTATTTACAAGGACTATACGCCCCTGAAATTCCTCAATTTCCAAAGTCGAAATTTCTTCCTTTGTTATTGTTCTTCCCACTGACTCTCTTTTTCTTTATATTTAATATAATGTAAGGCTCTGAGGGCATTTACCAGACGTTGCCCCCAATATTCCTTAAAACTTCCGATACATGCTACCAGTGAATCGTTCATTGTTTCTTTATTTCCATTCTTGAACACGGCGATAAAGTTTCCCAAATCCTGATAAATATCAGCCAGATCTTCCGATATTCTGACCGCAACGGGAGAATCACTCATCCTGATATCGGGATGAAATGTTTCCAGATACAAATTATCTTCACCCAGCAACTCTTCTATCTTTGTCTGAACTCCGGAATACAAGTCTTCCGTAACCTTTATTTCCAGATAAGAATCGTAATGATCCTCAATTTCCGGTATAATTGAAGCTTTCAGATAAAGCAGCGGCAATACTTTCACAGCATTATCCACAAAGACCTCTTTTTCCTGTTCATGCGCCTTTTCAACTAAAGCACAATATTCCAGAGATACCCGCACAAAGTCGACCGTATATTTTGAAAAAACTACTTCTTCCATTTTTTTAGTTTTACATCATTACGTATTCCGGTACAAATTTACAGAAAACTCAGCAATAATCGAACATTTAAATAAGTTACTATGCTTCCTATTGTCAACAAAAGTACATTCAGGTGTGTCTTGTTGGCATATTTTCCCATCAATTCTTTATTTGAAGTCAAATATATCTGGGTAAAAATAGTAATCGGCAATTGGATACTCAGGATCATTTGAGAATAAATCAATCCCTGAAAAGGATTGCTGATAAACATAATGATAACCAGTGCAACAATCAATGAGATACCCACTCCCCATTGGGAATGTTTATCTTTTATGTCATAAGGTTCTCCATAGATTCCGGCAAATATGGTTCCACCGGCCATTCCTGAAGTAATACTGGAAGATATGCCTGCAAATAAAAGAGCCATTGCAAAAACAATTCCCGCCCCTTTCCCCAATAGCGGAGTGAGCATACTCTGAGCCTGTTGTAACTCCCCGACAGGCGCCGGATTGGCAAAAAACGTAGATGCAGCCAGTAAAATCATTGCACTGTTAATCGCCCATCCGATGATCATGGAAAAAATGGTGTCGGCAAATTCAAATTTCAATTGTTTTTTAATTACGGCATCATCTTTCAGGTTCCATTGGCGACTTTGTATAATTTCCGAATGTAGAAACAAATTATGAGGCATAACAACAGCCCCCAGGACGCTCATAATGATCAGGATAGAACCGTCAGGCATACTGGGAGTAAGCCACGCCTTCGTTGCTATCCCCCACTCTATCGGAGCAATAGTCAACTCGTACAGAAAAGAAAAACCGATGATTGAGACAAACCCAATGATCCAGCGCTCTATTTTCCGGTAGGAATTACCATAAATCATTATCAGAATAAGGATTGTAGATAAAACAGCTCCTAATTTGACCGGGACATCAAAAAGCATCTGCAATGCGATTGCAGATCCCAATATTTCGGCCAATGAGGTAGAAACGGAAGCAAACATGGCAGTTCCAAGGATTCCCCGGCCTAATTTTTCAGGCAGTTTTTCCGTTACAGCTTCCGAAAGACATTTCCCGGTAACAATACCCAGGTGAGCCACATTGTGCTGGAGAATTATCAGCATTACGGTCGACAATGTCACCATCCAGAGTAAACTATACCCGAATTCACTCCCGGCAGCAATGTTGGAAGCCCAGTTTCCCGGATCAATAAAACCCACCGTAACCAGCAAACCCGGCCCCATATATTTGAAAAAATCCAGAGATGGTTTATCTCCTTTTTTATCAAACAGTTTTTTTATGGAATTATTCAGTTTCATTCCTTTCAAATAGTTTCCAAAGGACGTCTTCCGGAACCGGCGCTACTATTTCAATGAGTTCTTTCGAAACCGGATGAATAAAATTCACTTTCCGGGCATGCAAACTGATCCCACCATCTTTATTAGAACGTTCATACCCGTATTTCAGATCTCCTCTGATGGGGCAAGCTATTTTTGCCAGTTGGCAACGGATCTGATGATGACGACCGGTTTTCAGGTCAATCTCGAGCAAAAAATAATTTTCAGAATGACCGATAACTCTATAATTTAAAACCGCCTTTTTCGAATCAGGTTTTTCCGTATCATATGCAACCGATTTATTTTGTTTTTCGTTACGGACAAGGTAGTGCACCAGTTCACCTTCTTCAGCAGGAGGCTGTTTTTTCACAATAGCCCAGTATGTCTTTTTTATGTCTCCCGTCCGGAACATTTCATTGAGCCGGCTTAGAGCCTTACTCGTTTTAGCAAAAAGAACCAACCCGGAAACGGGTCGGTCCAATCTGTGCGTCACTCCAACAAATACATTTCCCGGTTTATCATATTTTTCTTTCAACCATTGTTTCAGGATTTCCGAAAGAGGCTTATCTCCCGTTTTATCTCCCTGCACAATCTCGGAACAGGTTTTATTGACAGCGATTATATGATTATCTTCGTAGACTACTTTCATTACATATTCATTCCGCCACAAACGGGGATCACTTGTCCGGAAACATACGAAGAAAGGTCTGAGGCAAGGAATAAGGCAACATTTGCCACATCTTCAGGGGTGCCTCCACGTTTCAATGGGATCTGGTCCGCCCATTGTTTTCTTACTTCTTCGGAAAGTTGTCCGGTCATTTCGGTAATAATAAATCCGGGAGCAATAGCATTGGCGCGGATCCCGCGGGAGCCGACTTCTTTTGCAATTGATTTAGCCAAACCGATCATACCGGCTTTAGAGGCTGAATAATTCGTTTGTCCTGCATTTCCGGAAATACCGACAACAGAACTCATATTGATGATGCTTCCTGTTCTTTGTTTCATCATCACCGGAGTCAATGCGTGGATAAAATTGAAAGCCGATTTCAGGTTGACATTAATGACCATATCCCATTGTTGCTCGGTCATACGCATCATCAGTCCATCCCTGGTAATTCCGGCATTGTTAACTAAAATATCTACCCGGCCGAAATCTTTCACAATATCTTCCACTACTTTATGAGTATCTTCAAAGTTTGCCGCGTTGGATGCATAGGCTTTCACTTTAACGCCATAGGAAGCTATTTCCGCCTCCGTAGCTTTGGCATTGTCATCAATACTCAAATCTGTGAAAGCAATCGCACAACCTTCCTGTGCAAAACGAACAGCAATTGATTTTCCAATTCCACGCGCTGCTCCGGTAACCACCGCAACTTTTCCTTCTAATAGTTTCATGTTCTTAATAATTTTAAGTTATACGTTTTTACGTTTTACGTTATACGTTTTTACGTTATTGTTTGTTTTTTGCATTAAAAGTCATTTCTTTTTCTCAAACCTTTGGAGAGCAATTCTATTACGGCGTTCAGGCTCCCGGCTTTTCCGTTTGCAAAGCCGATTAAAGTACCCCGGATATAAGGCACTTCCAGTCCTTTGAATGCATGGTGCAGGATTTCTGCCGTCACATCCGTATCACGGATTTCGAAAACGCCATTTTTAACGCCATCATCCAGAATCTGTTTGACAACTTCTATTTCACGCATATCAAAATCCTTGCGAACAGTTTCTACCCGCCATATATCCCGGAAAAAATTCGCTCTCAATGTTCCATTGCGGGTAACCACTTCCTTAATTGCATCCAGACGGACATAAACGAACTCCAAAAGTTTCTCATCCTCAGGCAATTCACTGGCAGCCACCGTCTGCAATGATTTGTAGAGCTTATCCAACTCCGATTGAATGACGGCATGATAGATTTCTCGTTTGCTTTTGAAATAGGTGTAAAGGGTACGTCGCCCTTTTTTGGAAGAAACAGCGATATCATTCATAGTTGTACTTTCAACTCCGGACTTGGCGAATAGTTGTCTGGCTACTTCTATCAATTTTTCTCTGGTTTTCGACATGATTTTGATTGCAATTGCACATTAATTGAATTAGTGTGCGAAAATACAACAAATATACATCCGACACAATTTTTATAGAAAAAACTTTCAAAAAAATTTGTTTTTCAAAAAAAATACGTACCTTTGCACCTCGATACCGCGGAGTGGAGCAGTTGGTAGCTCGTTGGGCTCATAACCCAAAGGTCGTATGTTCGAGTCATGCCTCCGCAACTGAACAGAGTTGAGAAAAGAGTCGCTGAAAAGCGGCTCTTTTTTTATATATAAATTAAGCAGCCAAAGGATAGGATTTTTGTAGAAACTATCTCGGCCCAATAAATCGGTCGCCATTGAAATGTATCATGTGATCAGGATTATCAGCAATCCATACTTCTGTCTCCCATGCAATATCAGCAATATTTTTTCTAAATTCTGCTTTGTCTGGAAATGCTGTAACGTATATCTTTCCTACCTTGCAATCTTTTAAAAATCTTCCAATTCAAGCATTCGCTTTGGTGAAACAGGGCCATGCGAAGTAACAACTTCAATTAAGTAGAGCCATTCTCGTTCTTCATCATAAATGACTACATCAGGGCAAACGCATATTAAATTTAACATAATTTAAATACTAAAGATTTGTATAGATCGTTAATATAATAAAAGAGTTATGCAAACACCGCTTAGTTATTTTACAGCCATTCGCGA
>JAIRZF010000186.1 GCA_031267385.1 Dysgonamonadaceae bacterium
AACGGTTTCAGCAATTTCTTTAAACCTGAAAATATCTTTGCGAGTATAATCGGAGGAATTACCCAGCCGCTTTTTGCCCGGAAACAACTTATAACGCAGCTTAAAGTCGCAAAAGCCGAACAACAAATCGCTTTGATCAATTTTGAGCAAACCGTACGGGCTGCAGGACAGGAAGTTTCCGACATTCTTTATACCTACGGCGCCACTGTAAAGAAAGAAACCGAAAGAACCAGGCAGGTAGCCGCATTAAAGAATGCAGTCGATTATACCGGCGAGTTATTGAAAGCAGGAGAAGCCACTTACCTTGAAGTACTGACGGCGCAACAATCATTGTTGCAAGCCCAACTCAATCAAGTAAATGACAAGTTACAACAATTACAGGCTACTTCCGACCTTTACCGTGCACTGGGGGGCGGTGGTATAAAATAAAACCGGCGGAAAAACAAGAACAGCCAAACAAGGACATTGACAATATGCAATTAAGTCCTTTGTTTGGCTGTTCTATTGTAATTCCGGAATGTTCGTGCACGCTGCACTAACGCAAGGAATCAGATTTTATCAAAAGCCTGTTCCAAATCAGCCAGCAAATCAATGACGTGCTCTGTTCCGATAGACAATCGTACCGTTCCCGGATAAATTTCCTGCTCGGCAAGTTCCTGTTCGTTAAGTTGCGAATGTGTAGTAGTCGCAGGATGGATAACCAGGGATTTTACATCAGCAACATTTGCCAGTAATGAAAATATTTCCAGGCTGTCGATGAAACGGTGTGCATCCTGTTGTCCCCCATTAACCTCAAATGTGAATATGGAACCGGCGCCCAGTGGAAAATATTCCCTGTACAAAGCATGATCCGGATGTTCAGGCAACACCGGATGGTTAACAACTTTCACTTTAGGATGATCTTTCAGGTATTTCACCACTTCCAAAGTGTTTTCTACATGTCGTTCAACACGAAGGGACAGGGTTTCCAGGCCTTGCAATAAAAGGAATGCATTCAAAGGGCTGATTGTAGCTCCCGTATCGCGAAGGAGAACCGCCCGGATGCGAACCACGTAAGCTGCAGGTCCGGCCGCATCGACAAAACGAACGCCATGATAACTTGGTTCCGGCTCCGTTAACTGAGGGAATTTCCCGGAAGAAACCCAATCAAATTTTCCGGAATCCACGATGACGCCACCCAAAGAAGTGCCATGTCCTCCAATGAATTTCGTGGCGGAATGAACCACAATATCAGCCCCATATTCAATTGGACGAATCAGATACGGAGTGCCGAACGTGTTATCAACTATCAGTGGAATACGGTATTTATGAGCAATGCCGGCAACAGCTTCTATATTTATAATGTTAGAATTCGGATTGCCCAACGTTTCAATAAAAATAGCTTTGGTATTGTCCCGGATAGCCCGCTCGAAATTTGACAGGTCAGACGGATCTACAAAAGTAGTCGTTATCCCGTAAGACGGTAGAGTATGGGCAAGCAGGTTGTATGTACCCCCGTAAATAGTTTTAGCCGATACGATATGGTCTCCTTCACGGGCAATGTTTTCAAAAGCATAAGTGATTGCCGCCGCACCCGAAGCAACGGCAAGAGCAGCCACGCCGCCTTCAAGAGCAGCCATCCGCTCTTCAAAAACACTTTGCGTTGGATTCGTCAGCCGTCCGTAAATATTCCCGGCATCGGTCAAGCCAAAACGAGCTGCCGCATGAGCAGAATTACGAAACACATACGAAGTTGTCTGGTAAATAGGCACAGCCCGTGCTTCCGTGGTCGGATCCGGCAACTCTTGCCCTGCATGGAGCTGTAATGTTTCAAAATGCAAATCTTTTCTTTCCATAAATTCATCTTTAATTAATTGATTATTTTCCGGCAAAATTACAATATACAGAAATATCAAACAATAAAACAGTAAAATATGGGATATATAACTATATTTGCATCGTAAACTGGCATTTATTTTCTAACAATCATCATAAAATAACCCCTTTGAAGAATTTTATTCTATGAACTCTCTAGATAAAACCGATCTGCAAATACTGCGGATCATGCAAAATAACTCTAAACTGACGACAAAAGAACTTGCCGCACAGGTCAACTTGTCTACAACTCCGGTTTTTGAACGGCTTAAACGGTTGGAAGCCGAAGGATATATCAGGAAATATGTTGCAATACTGGATGCTGAAAAGCTAAATTGTGGATTTGTTGTATTTTGCAGTGTCAAACTCAAAAGGCTGAGCCGGGACATCGTAGGAGAATTCACCAGTATCATACAAAACATTCCGGAAGTGGCGGAATGTTACAATACATCCGGGGAATACGATTATTTGCTGAAAATCCATGCTCCGGATATGAAATATTACCAGGAATTTATCCTCAATGTATTGGGAACAATTGATAGCCTCGGATCATTGATGAGTACTTTTGTTATGGCCGAAACCAAGCACAATTACGGAATTTCCATCTGAACAGGAAATGTACGCCATTCGCTATATCTCACAGCGCCATTCCGAATCGCACTACTTTTGCCGGCGGATTTTTCATCGCCGCACACAATAGCCGCTCCATGTGCTCCAACGTTGACCATTCCTCCAAAATGGCCTCGTAGCTGCATGGCTGCAAGCTCTAAAGCTAAAGCTGCAAACTCTAAAGCTAAAGCTGCAAACTCTAAAGCCATGGCTGATTACAATGAACACGAAAGAAGGTACACGGTGCACGGTGAAATTCAACTTCCGATGATACAGACAAGATAAAAAAAAATCGTATCTTTGTAAAAAATGCATTTTTCATGAAAAATTTACCGATAGGAATACAGTCGTTTTTATATTTTCGCAGCAACAAATACCTGTTTGTATAAAAAAACGAAATTAAACATAAAATAATTTAATCCGGAAATGTTTATTTCCTTTACCGTCCGCGCCGCTTCGGAAAATCACTGCTGATAAGTACGATGGAGGCAATCTTTAAGGGAAAGAAAGAACTGTTTGAGGGACTTTACATCTACGATAAATGGGACTGGTCGCAACAGTTTCCGGTTATCCGGATAGACTGGACGTTGATAGACCATTCCACACCGGAAAAAATGGAATTGGATATGATCGCTTTTTTGAAAGGAATTGCCGGAAATTATCAGATTTCTCTATCTCCCGAAACGCCTGCTGCCTGTTTCAGGGAACTTTTACAGCTTTTGCACAAACAAACCGGTGAAAAAGTAGCTGTATTGATTGACGAATACGACAAGCCGGTCACCAGTCACCTGTTTGATTCCCAACTGGATGTTATCCGGACGGCCGTACACGATTTCTATCAGGTAATGAAAGGCTCGGACGAGCATTTGCGCTTTATTTTCCTGACCGGAGTTTCCAAGTTTTCAGGTCTGTCTGTTTTTTCGGCGCTAAATAATCTTGACGACATAACGATGGATGAACAATATGCTTCGATATGCGGATATACACAGGAAGAACTGGAAAATTGCTTCACGGAATACATTGACGCCGTTGCATTGCATTTGGGCAAAAGCCGGGAAGATTTGCTGGCGCTGGTCAAGAAATGGTACAACGGTTATTCATGGGACGGTAAAACAGCAGTATATAACCCCTTTTCGACCCTGTCGTTTTTCAGAAAAAGATGTTTCGGAGATTACTGGTTCCGTACCGGGACGCCCACTTTCCTGATAGACATCATTCAACGCCGCCGCCGTACGGACACCATCCTGGAACCGATCGTTGTCAGCGCAGAAGTATTTGACGGATACAACCCTCCGGATATGGGCGAAGTGCCTTTACTCTTCCAAACCGGTTACCTGACCGTCAAACAGGCGGAAGTTCTGAATGAGCGTCCCCGCTATACGCTCGGCGTCCCCAACCTGGAGGTAAACGAAGCTTTCCTGACGCACCTGTTGAAAGCCTATGGAAAATATCCCGTCGAACAAGTCGATAACCTGCGTTTCATCATGGAAGAACAAATAAACAACTGCGACGAAGCCGGATTTGCCGAAAGTCTCGAAACCATGATTGCCACGGTGCCTTACGAACTGCATCGCACCGACGAAGCCTATTATCACACGATGATGCTGCTCTGGATGCGTCTGCTCGGTTTCAGGATACAGGGAGAAAGGCCAAACAACCGCGGACGTGCCGATGCCGTCTGGGAACAGCCCGGACTGACCGTAGTCGCCGAAATAAAATATCATACTGAAAAGAAATTGGATGTTCTGCTCGACGAAGCCATACAACAGATACACGACCGGCGCTATTACAACGCATACACGGGCAGAGTTATTCTCTTGGGGATTGCCTTTTCCGGCAAAGAAACCGGTTGCAAAATGGAAGAATTAAAACGTTAAAAATCAGTTTGTCATGAAAAATTTACCGATAGGAATACAGTCGTTTGAAAAATTGCGGGAAAGCAACAACCTATATATTCACATCCGGTAATCGGGAGAAGAGGATTTTTTCATAATTAAGGAACGAAGGCAATAGTTTTGTCAACAACAAGCTGTTTTGGTTATCCTAATTTGTCTCAATTTTCTGACTTTTTAACACAACACTATTTCCCAAGACAAAATCTCCTAAAAATTTGAAATTCTCATTTTTGATGGAAATCGTATATACATCGTCCAACCAGTCACAAGTTTCTACAACAATGTGTAAGGTTGGTACGGTAAAGGTTTTTAAGGTATAAATTTTTTCCATTTTTGAATTTTGAATTTCAATCTCGACTTCACTTTCATATTCTTCAAAGAATTCAATATCAATCCATTTATCCCCAATAATTACAACTTTCGTGTGTTCGTTATGGAAAAGGCTTAAAAAATCTTTTTGCTTTTTTCTAATACCGGGAACTTCTATCCCTATTTCGTTTGTTAATATATAATACGGATCAATTAAAAATAAAGCGAACATAGATTCCAGTAATTGATTAAATTGTTTTATCATAAAAAATCCTTTATTATACATGACAAAAGTAGACAGGAGTTGTTAGCTGGTGAAGCAAAAAAAAAGAATATGTTGTCGAATTTATATTTTGGATTGGAGAAAACAGGTTGAATTTTAAAAAGTCAGCAAATTTTTAATTTAGATTTCATAAAATTGTCTGATTTTGAAAAAATACAAAATAAATTGGATTAAAATAACATAAACCCTTATGCCGTTCGCAAGAAAAGTGTTATTGAGCACGGATTTCATTGATTATCTTCCTTTGCTTATTGAAAAAGTTCATGCGTTGGGCTTCTCCACACCGGGTTATTGAAGTTGAATATTTTATCTGCGACTCGATCCATATTTTCTGGTTATGTGATATTTCCGGATTCAAACAAGATAAAAAGTTCAGTCCGTATACTTCCAGGCTACAAGCTTCAAATCCATTCCCGTTCACATAATGATATGAAATATCAAAATAAGTGTCGGCAATATAAATAGTCACCTTAGCGCCATCCTTGTAACTCCCTCTGACGGCAATTTCTTCCAGATCATTAATGACCATAATAATCTGCTCTTTCAATACCTCGACTTCATTTTTTGTTAACAGTTTGATTTTGAGGAGATAGGTCAGGTCTTTAGCCAGGGAAGTAAAAATATAGTCATTCAGAATATATGTTGTAGGAATTTGAGTCGCTATTTTAGGCAAAGACTGATGTATCTCTTTTATCTCGTCAGGGACTGTGATCCCCGATAAGGGAGCGTATTTTGTACTGTACTGTTGCAGGTATATCCATCTGTAAATAGCAAACCTGGAAAAATCCGGATATTTGAAATACAATATAGGAGAAAGTAGCTTGCTGATGATATATGCGTAGCAGTTCGGATCTTTTATGAGGTGGGTATAACTGTCCATTATTTCCATTAAAGTCTGACGATACTCTTTCAGTCCGGGATTGATAGAGAAAGGAGTGATATGGAAAGCGTATTTATCATCCCACTTGATTTCAATCAGGTTGTCCAGCGATATATCCAATTGTTTTGCCAGAATAACCGCCTCATCCAGAGAAAGCTGAATCTCTCCCCGCAGGCGGCGGTAAGCTCCTTCTTTGCTTATGGAAAGCAGCTTCATCAAGACCTCCGCAGGATTAGCATCCTGAGATATTTGAGATTTTAATGCAAGAATTAATTCATTATGTACACTATTTTTCATGTTGTCTGTTTCGGAATTTAAAAATTTATTACATTTCGATGGTGTTGAGCAGTTCTCTTTGGTGACTAAAGAAATCTGTAGCGTGTAATTTCCCACTTCCTGAGATCAGTGTGGAATGGGCGATGAGTGATTCCATCCAGAGTTTATGACTTTCATAAATTGTAGCGTCAATACAGTTCAAATGGTTGATTCCGTATAGATAAATGGATGAAACTTTGTAGTTCGACGATGTCATATAGCTGTAATTCCCATCAAAATAGGCATTTGACAGATAGATGAAAGCTTTTGCTCCTGTAGTTACAAAATGAGCGTTTGTTGTTATCCTTTCCAGATCATCAAGAAGGCAAAACAGGTCATCTTTGAGTCTCAATATCTCTTCAGGGCTTATCAGGTCAATGGATGCAAAATACCGGATGTCGAAGATCAATGAAGAAATAAGGTCTTCTCCAATGATGAAGTAAGTTTCTATCTGAATGGCCTCAGAATAAATTTTCTGTTGCATCGAGAGTACTTTTTCCGGGATAACAACATCTTTGAACCCTGTATTTGTACCGTTGATATGAAATGACTGGTAAAACCATTTGAAAAAAATATATTGAGACAAAGCCCTGTATTTAAAATAAAATACAGGCGGGAGCATATTTCCGGCACAGTAGAATTTGACCTCTGCGCCCTCGTGTAATTGTTTGTATATATCCAGGGATGCAACAAGTAAGTCGTAATAACTCTCAAAAGGATTTTCCGAGAAAAGTTGTTTTATGTGGAACATGAAACTGCTTTTCTTGTCAATCCCAACGAGACTGTCCAAAGATACATCCAACTTTTCGGATATACGGACGGCTTCCGACAGGGTAAAAGGAATTTCTCCCCTCAATCTTCGATATGCAGCTTCTTTGCTTAAGGGTATTATTCTTATCAAAGTATCAACCGCATTCTCATTACCGGGAGTGTGATATTTGATAATATCAACCAGATCTTCGTGAATAGTTTTTTTCATTTTGGTTTACATGTCCATTTTCAAAAGGCTCTCAAAGGTATACTTTTTTTTTGAGAAACGAATGAAAAAATGGAAATAAAGCGTTCTGTTTGCCTCTTGTGTTTCGCAAATTTGTTCATAATCAATAAATTCTTATTTTTGTATCATAAATCTATATAAACTTAATCAAATCATAAATTGTTCTAAAAAATGAAAGGTATAATTAAATTGTTCGGGATGATCACTGTGAGTGGCGTCCTTTTTTCCTGTTCAGGATCATTGAAAGAAGCTGATTACCAGGTAGTACCTCTGCCTCAGGAGATAATAGATGTCATGGGAAACTCTTTTGTCCTGGATGACGGAGTGAAAATCCTGTATCCCCAGGGAAATGAGGAGATGAAAAGAAATGCGGAATTTCTGGCTGAATATGTTAATCAGATGACCGGGAAGGCTTTGAAAGTGGAAGCCGGAACGGAAGGCAGCAAGGTTATTCTTCTGAATTTAGGCCTGGATTCGGAAAATAAAGAAGCTTACCAGGTCAAAGTAGATAAATCTTTCGTGTCAATAACAGGTGCATCCGAAGCAGGAGTATTCTATGGAATACAAACACTGCGCAAATCATTGCCGATAGTCAAGAACGAGAACGTCGCTCTCCCCGCTGTGGAAATTAATGATTATCCCCGGTTTTCATACCGTGGGGCACATTTGGACGTTGCACGTCATTTCTTCCCCCTGGATTCCGTGAAGAAATTTGTAGATATGCTGGCATTGCATAATATCAACCGTTTGCATTGGCATATTTCCGATGATCAGGGCTGGAGAATTGAAATTAAAAAATATCCGGGCTTGACGGAAATCGGTTCAAAAAGAGCAGAAACGGTTATTGGACATAACTCAGGTCAATATGACGGAAAACCTTACGGAGGTTACTACACCCAAGATGAAGCGAAAGAACTGGTTGACTATGCCGGGAAACGCCACATCATTGTGATCCCGGAAATTGATATGCCCGGTCACATGCAGGCCGCATTGACAGCCTATCCTGAATTAGGTTGTACCGGAGGCCCTTACGATGTTTGGACTATGTGGGGCGTTTCGGAAGATGTTCTTTGCGCCGGAAATGATAAAACCCTGGAATTTATTAAAGATGTATTAGCCGAAATCATTGAAATATTCCCGTCTGAATACATTCATGTCGGCGGAGACGAATGTCCGAAAGTACGTTGGGAGAAATGTCCGAAATGTCAGGCGCGCATCAGGGAATTAGGCCTGAAATCCGATAAAGAACATACTGCTGAAGAAAGATTACAAAGTTATATTATTTCCTATGCCGAAAAATTCCTCAATGAACGCGGCCACCGGATAATCGGTTGGGATGAAATTTTGGAAGGAGGATTGGCTCCGGATGCTACTGTGATGTCCTGGAGGGGGATTGAAGGTGGCATCGCTGCTGCAAAGCAAAAACACGATGCAATCATGACTCCGACCTCGTTCCTGTATTTTGATTATTATCAGACAACAGATATCGACGATGAACCGATGGCCATCGGAGGTTACGTGCCCGTAGAAAAAGTATACGGTTTTGAACCTGTATCTTCTTCTTTGACGGCGGAAGAAAGTAAATACATCATTGGTGTACAGGCGAATTTGTGGACAGAATATATTCCGGAATACAGTCGGGTTGAATACATGGAATTACCCCGTATGGCAGCGTTGTCGGAAGTGCAGTGGATGCAGCCGGAAAGGAAGAATTATCAGGATTTCCTTTTCCGCATCACCCGCCTGATAGCCGTTTATGATCTGGTGGGTTATAATCATGCAAACCATATTTTTAATATCCGGGCGTCACTCATTCCCAACCCGGCAGAGAATGTATTGGATGTAACACTTTCAACAATTGATAATGCGGATATCCATTATACTGTGGACGGAACAGAACCGACGGAAAGTGCTCCGAAATATACGGAAATGTTGAAAATAAAAGAAGGATGTCAATTCAAAGCAGTTGCCATCCGTCCGGGAGGAAACAGCAAAGTCTTTTCCGAAGGGATCACTTTCAATAAAGCCAGCATGAAACCCATCACAATGTTAAAGCCGATCAGTAGACAATATAAATTTGAAGGTGCAATTACATTGGTCGACGGTTTGCGTGGCGGTAAGAATTATAAAACCGGGCGCTGGATTGCGTTCTATAGAAACGAAATGGAAGCCGTGGTCGACTTGCTGCAACCGACGGAAATCACCAAAGCTCAAATTACCACCTGTGTACAAAAAGGAGATTGGGTGTTTGATGCGAGAAGTTTTTCCATCGAAGTTTCCGAGGATGGAATTATTTACCGGAAAGTTGCCGGTGATTCCTACCCGGAAATGAAACAGGACGATTCGAACGGTATTTATACCCATGAATTGACATTTGAACCGACAAAAACCCGCTATGTCAAATTTATTGTTGAACCCGAAAATGCTGTTCCGGAATGGCACGGAGGCAAAGGAAGCCCCGCTTTTGTGTTTATTGATGAAATCAGCCTGAATTAAAAGCGAAAAATTTAAAAGAAGAAAATGAAAATAATAGAAAGAAATCTCTCCATTATCTTCATTTTCTTCTTTTTAGTCCTTATTTGATTCCGGCGGACGATACCAGCAGGTAGAACAGTGCGGCGAGCATTGCACTCACAGGAATAGTCAGCACCCATGCCCACAGCAGGTTGATCGTAATTCCCCAACGGACTGCAGATAATCTTTTTACAGCTCCAACCCCCATAATAGCCCCGGTGATGGTATGCGTAGTACTTACAGGGATTTTGAGTATTTCAGTAAGAAATAACGTCAGAGCGCCGGCCGTTTCCGCACAGACGCCTTCCAGGGCTGTCACCTTGGTGATCTTAGTTCCCATCGTTTTAACAATACGCCATCCTCCCACCATCGTTCCGATACCGATTGCTCCAAAACAGGTAAATGCCACCCAGTCGTGCATATCGTGCATATCGTGCATGACGAGAAAAGAAGGCATGTCATTGACGGCGTCCGTGTTGCAGAGGGTAATAATGGCGACGCCGATAATACCCATGACTTTTTGCGAATCATTCAATCCGTGTCCGAGGCTGAATAACCCGGACGATACCAACTGAAGTCTTTTGAATGTATTTTCCGCTTTTCTTGCATTGACCTTACGGAAAGCCCATAAAATGCCCAGCGTGATCCAGGAAGAGATGATCATCCCGATCAGCGGTGCAAGAACGATAAAAGATGCAATCTTGATGATTACTGCCGCATGGATCGACTGGAACCCGTTCGCACAGATCGCAGCGCCGGCAAAACCTCCGATCAGCGTATGCGACGATGACGACGGGATTCCCAGCAGCCAGGTAAGAAGGTTCCAGATAATAGCGGCAATCAGTCCCGACAAGATGATCGGCAAAGTAATGAAATTTTCCAGTACCACTTTCGAGACGGTGTTTGCAATCCCAAACTCTCCAATGATGTATTTGGCGATAAATAAAGCCGCAAAATTAAATGCGGCAGCCCAGAGAACCGCCTGAAAAGGAGTCAGTACCCGTGTAGAAACGATAGTTGCAATGGAATTGGCGGCATCATGGAATCCGTTGATAAAATCGAAGACAATAGCAAGAAAGATGATGATGATTAATAATGTCATGTGATTTAATTGTTTATGCGTATTTCACAAAAATTGTTTTTAACACCTTTCCCGTATTATTGATCTTATTCGCCGTTTTTTCCAGTTCCTGAATGATTTCTTTCAGCTTGATAAGTTCTGCAGCGTTTGTTTCCTCCTTGAAAAGAGTCATAATCCCATTCTCATAAAGCACGTCGGCTTCCTCTTCCAGCCTTTTGATTTCTTTGTAATGTTGACGCAGGCGTTGGTCGCTCTTCTTGATATTTTCCAGTTCAA
>JAIRZF010000261.1 GCA_031267385.1 Dysgonamonadaceae bacterium
GGCGATTTGTCATATAATGTGATATTTATCGGGGTAGAAGGATTTCCTGTCTTGACATACAGCAGAAAATATTCTTTCCCATTTTCTTTATAAAAAAACTTCAATTCATTTTCGTTACAGGAATAGGACGTAACAGATCCGATTGCATTGCAAAACAAATACCCGTCTCCTATTTCGCCTATCTCCGTAGCTATACCGATAAGTTTTTCTTTTCTTGACAAATTGATCCAAAACAAGTTAGTTGACGATTTTCCTGTGGCTGTGCTATTCGTATTAAAATTAATCGTATAACATTCTTCGCAGTCTGTCGGATTCAATACTTTCAACGAATTATTTTGAATATCAAAAATACCGGACAATTTCCATTTGGTTCCCGCCAACGAAATATCTTGGTCTTCGTTCAAATCACTGGAACACCCAAAAGATAAAACAAACATGCCAACTAACAGGCAGTTTACAATTTTTGAAATGATTTTTTTCATAGATTACATCTTATTTAATGTTGTTAAGACGAAATACCCTCCAATGGACGGAGGCTGGCTCCAATATATTCCTTGTTGATATAATCTTCCGGCATAATCAATTTGTATACCTCCATCGGGTATTTTCCATCCTTTTATGAATTCGGAAATATTAAGAATATTGCCATTGTAAAAAGCTTTCGGATAATCTGCGGAAAAAGTTGCCGAATGGGTTATTTCATTGTAAATTATATATATGACATTCTTTTTATTTTGCAGTTCGGACGGAACTGAATTTAGAAATAAATAACCGGTCCCATTTAAGTCAGTCGTATCTATATAACCTTTCTTGCCATCAAAGACTCTGTCAAAAAGCAAATAATTTTCCCCTCCATTGTAGAAAAACTTCAGCCCTTCCTCGTCCACTTTGCATGAATCAACGGTTTTAATTGCTTCATAAAACAGATCGACATTGCCGCCTTCTAATAGGAAATTAAAAGAAATCATCTGTATGATTGGTTCTGAAAATAATTGAACCACAAAGGGGTTAGATACCGTTTCCCCGATTCCAACAGAATCACTTACAAAAGCAAACGTGAAGAAGTCCTCGTTATATTTTGGTTCTGCTTCAATCAGTTTTCCATCTATTACATTCACATATCCGGACAGTTTCCAATAAGTGCCTTTCGGATGAAAATTACTTTCTTCATTTTCATCCGTGCTACATCCAACCGAAAGGATTCCCAGTAATAATAAAATGATTGCTTTTGTTTTCATCACTCACATTCTCCTTTATTTCGTTAAAATCATTCGTTTCGTATTCACTATTTTCCCGGCCAAATCATATTTAAATTCAATTTCCTTTTCCGAAATCGGTATTTTGACTACCTGAAAAGGTTGGGTCATAACCGACGTTAGACCTCCTTTTTTCAGGTTCGTAACAAAGACATGAATTTTATCTTGCCATTCGGTTATTCCGGTAATGTCAATCGACCAGCCTCCGCTTCCTTTGACCTCGTCAATAACGGCAATGACTTGATACGTTGAAAAATCAATTTCTTTCTCGGTAAAATATGTATCAACAACATTGTTTGTCGTGTTTATTTTTTGTTTAAAGGCTTCCCATTCGGAATCCGTTTTTATTACGATGCCTTCTTGGGAAAATCCTTCTTCGCCATTGCCATACAAACTCTCCTGTGCTATTTGAACCCAGGTAATATCTTTGGGAGACTCTTCTTCACTGGAACACCCCAGAGATAAAACAAACATGCCAATCAACAAGCTGTTTACAATTTTTGTTTTCATAACTCATATCCTCCTTTATTTCGTTAAAATCATTCGTTTTGTATTCACTTTCTTTCCGTCGGCAATCAGGGCATAGAGATACGTCCCGGCTCTGAGTTCCGAACCACTGATAGTCAACGTTTGGTCGCCTGCCGGAGCATCCAGTTTTTTCAGCATCTTGCCCTGCAAGTCGAAGATACAGACGGAAGCCGAACGAACATCTTGCGGCAGGTAATAACGAATCGTTGTCTGTTCCGTGAATGGATTCGGAGTATTTTGTTGCAGGGTAGCGCCTGCAGCCAACAATTCCGACAATCCGGTCGTGGCCTTACTGCTTTTCAATATGCCTGCTTCGCTGTCTTTTTCAGACAATTGTCGAACGATGGCTGCCAATTCATCGACTTGCGCCTGCAGACGGTCGTTTTGTTCGCTTAGTTCCTACACCGCTTTCACCAACGGAACAACAAATTCGGCGTACCGCAAGCCATAGATACCGCTTTCGTCGACATTTACGCCGCTAAAATCATAACCAATGCTTTGGGCTGTTTTTTCGACGTCTTGCGCCACAAATCCGGTCTGTACCAGTTGTTGCTTTGCTTCTCTCGCCTTTCTCTTTATTTCAAGCAATACCCGACTCAGTGGCTGTTCTAATGCATCCTTGCCGTTTTCCATCCGGTCGATTTTCAGCAACTTGTCGATCGCGTCCAAATCCAGATTGTAGGTAATGGGCTGCAGGCGGTTGATAAAGTTGAGTCCAGGCACATCTGTCCTGATGTTTTTCTTGGCTCGTCTGTCGGAAACATTGGTCCAGTTGGCGAAACCTCCGATGTCGGTAACGCTCGTGCTGCCGATCCTCACCTGGTTGCTTGACGTAACCTGAGCCTCATAGCCGATGACCGTGGAATTGTTCAGGTTGCCGGCGCCGCACAGCGAATAGGCTCCGAGAGCGGTATTATACGAACCTGTTTCGTTGAAGCGGAACGACCAAGACCCATAGCCGGTATTGAGGGAACCTGTTGTATTATTAGGAAGCGATCCGTGTCCGAATGCAGCATTGTTGCTACCCGTCGTATTGTAGGGAAGCGAGTAGGTAGAGTGAGCGTTATTGAAAGAGCCTGTTGTGTTCTCGTGAAGCGCCCCAGCCCCGGTAGCGGTATTATCTTGGCCTGTCGTGTTGTAGCAAAGCGCATTCACGCCGGTAGCGGTATTACCATGTCCGGACGTATTGAAATAGAGCGTTTTGTACCCGGTGGCGGTGTTGTAATGACCTACCGTATTGAAATAAAGCGCCTCGCCCCCGGTAGCGGTGTTACCAAAGCCTGTTGTAAGGGAATAAAGCGCATTGGCTCCGAAAGCAGCATTGAAATTCTGCACCGCTGATGTGTTTAGCGTTTTGTACCCGAACGAAACGTTGCTGTTTCCCGAATCGCCCGTAGATCCTGCCAAATAGCTGCCCACCTTGAATTGAGCGGAGCCGTTGGCATTTATCTTAAACTGAGAATAAACGTCTAAAACAGACGCCAATAAAATGATAGCAAGTAATATTTTTGTTTTCATATGTATATAATTTGTTTTTTTAAGGTCATATGGAACTCGCGTCATGTGCATGCTCTTTGGTGCAAGTTTTGCATGCTCGTTTCATAAATAAAAAATTTTAGATGTTATATTATACGCATGTTAATATTTTAATACATTAAGAAACTATTTTTATTGTACATTAAAATTACCGGGAAAAAAGCCGGAAGCACAACGGGAATCGACAATATGAATGTCCTGTTATTTGATTTCCAACACCGAACCTGATTGAACTTCAAATAAGCCATTGATAGTTACTTCGCCCGACGCTTCGAGTTTTAGCTGGGCGTTATTGGTGACGGTGACGTTCTGGACGGTTAAATCGTCGCAACCAACAACCGTTTGATTGGTTGAAACCGTTTGATTGATGAAATTGTCGACACATGAAGACGCAGCCGCCTGAACGGCAGCATAGGCATTTACCAGACCATAGCCCATTTCGTTGTTCCATGTACCGTTGGGATGTCCGGATGTAGTAGAATAAGTATATAAATCCGGTCTCACTTTTTGGGCTGTGCTTTCGATGATATTCCTTACCTGTTGTACGATAAGATTTGGATTTACCGACAAAACAAGAGCGGCAACTCCTGCAACATGCGGACAAGCCGCCGATGTTCCATTGAAATCAGATATATAATTTCCATTCAAAGTAGTAGTGTATATCTTAACTCCCGGAGCAATGATGTCTAAATTTGTTCCATAATTACTACCCCACCCCTCGCCATCACAGGAAGAAAATGATTTTCGTTCGCCACATTGAGATATGGCGCCAACAGCAATTACAGTTGATAATGACGCAGGATAAGCAACTGCACTGTTTCCATTCATCGAGCAAAAAACAACGAGGCTTCCTTTTCCATTCCTGCCATAAGTTACAGCATTTTGTATTTCAGATGTAATTGTTGAAGAAGGAGCTCCTCCTCCCCACGAATTGCTCAACACATCTGCATCTGCCGTCGACCAGGCGTATTCAATTCCGTTTTTTATCCACGAATCGTATGTTACCCAATTCCCACTACTATTGTTATAAGCAATCCTAATCGGTATTATTTTACAACTGGGCGCTACTCCAATGATACCAATATTATTATCAAGGGCGGCCGCAATTCCGGCGCAACAGGTACCGTGATAATCTCCGGCTTGTGGTCCTCCGCCGGATCCACTGGAAGATCCGGTAGTTGCATCGAATCCGGATAAAAGATTACCTGATAAGTCTGGGTGAGTTAACTCTACGCCTTCATCAATCACCGCAATTTTTATATTGCTATCACCTTTAGTTATTCCCCATGCAGATTCAGCCTTTATATCATAGCCAGCAATTCCTCCATACTGTCCAGTATTTTCCAATCCCCACTGATTCGGAAAATATGGATTTGCTGCAGGATGTAACAGTCTCATAAAATCGGGTTCGGCAAATTCAACCAGGCCTGTCTCATAAAGACGTATAGCGGCATCCATAATATCATTCAAGCTCACATTCAGTTCTGCACGGAAAATCTGTTGTTTTGAATTGATCAGTCGAATGGATTTGACGACTTTCTGCAAATCCACCTTACTCATTACCTTGTCTATCGTTTGCCCTTCTCTGCATTTTACAAATACACCTTCCGTCGGAGCCTGTAAAACCCCGTCCGAATATTCCAGCATATAAGTAATATCAGTTATATCCTGATTTTGTTGAAGACTCTTCAGTTGTATTTGCGCAGTATCAATTGTTGCAATGATAAATTCTGGATTGTTTATCTCAATATTTTTGAATAAAGACGAAATATTCTCTTTTGCTTCCTGTTTCGCTTTAACTAAAACCATATCTTTGCGTATTTTAAAATGGATTTTTTCTCCTCCGGTTCCATAAAAGAAATCGGATTGTGCAAAAACGGATAAACAAAAAAACAGTATGCCGAAAGCTACTATTATTTTTTTCATGGCAATTTCTTTTTAATCATTGACAATTCCAAATCATAACACACTCTATTGGCAGGATAAAATCCATCGTAATCGTAAACTTTTCCACTGAGTATAACAGACAGCCCATCTTCCGGTATATCCCATTCTTGAGCATATTGGGGAAAATTGCAAATTCTTCCTATTAATGGCATATCTACATTCATATATAAATGAGGGTTACCCGATTCGATGCCTCTGATACACGGAGAAGGAGAAAAAAAGTCGCCCTCCGGTGCTTTTTTCAGGATAATAGCTTCTGTTTCAAATTCGCCGAGAAACGTCGTCTTCAGTTCACAAGAAGGCAATGCAATATCCTTGTCTTCAGAGCACCCGAGCACCAATAGCGATATAACTGCTAAAAATAATTTTTTTGCTTTCATCACTCATATCTTTATTTCGTTAAAATCATACGTTTCGTATCTACTTTCTTTCCGTCGGCAATCAGGGCATAGAGATACGTCCCGGCTCTGAGTTCCGAACCACTGATAGTCAACGTTTGGTCGCCTACAGGAGCATCCACTAAACCATAACCCATTTCGTTGTTCCAAGCGCCGAATGTTATTACTATTTTTTTCATCACTACTTCTTTTTGATCGTTGACAGTTCCCAATCATACCATATTTGATCAGCGCTCGCAGGTTAGATACAAAAAACATGTACTGCCAAAAGGAGAATTATATTTTTCATAACTGTTAATTTGAAGGATGATCATCGGGATGGACATATACGACAATGTTTTTTTTCAGGTTATTGAAAAAGTCTTGCACATCAGCCTTATCAATTGTTGCAGGGTTACCTTTGCAGTCGAAAACATGATAGGCCAATCCTCCGCTTCCCAACGCCATATTCGTTACAAAAACATCCTGATCTTTGTACCGTTCCAACCAGATAACGCCCAAATAATTACCGGTCTTGTCCGATTCTGCCTTTGCGATAAATTCGGCAAGCCAGGGAATATTTTTTTTCGGTTCAATTATGCCACATGCGGTTATTTCATCATCCGGTTTAATTTTTTGCTGAATTACCTCTTTTGTATCGGCATTTTCATTTCCTGCGTTTATACTTTTCGTATCCTGTGTTTCTTCCATACCGCAAGAAATAAAGAAAAACAGGCAAATAATCATTGATAAAAAATAAGCTTTCATATTCATTCCTTTATTAAAGTGCTATCGTATCTATTGTGTGTGCTCTTGCAAACAAATTTGTTGCAAACCCTCTTCCTCCTTTACTTCGTTAAAATCATTCGTTTCGTATCCACTTTCTTTCCGTCGGATTATTTCTCTAAAAATTAACACTTTACCCAAATTTCGAACTCACGCATTTTAAATAAAACGGAAAAACAAAAAAACGTTGCATGAGAGTCTGTTTTTTTTCAGCATCTTGCCCTTGCAGGTCGAAGATGCGGTCTATTCTACCCTCAGAATTTTGTCGAATACCATCGTATGGGAGGGCAAGCAAGTGTATTTCATTACTAAAGAGTATCCAGCCGTAAGACGAGAAACTCTTTCAGGATACGTTTTACCGGAAAAACAATTGAAAGCCGGGAATGTCCTGTTATTTGATTTCCAATACCGAGCCTGATTGAACTTCAAATAAGCCATTGATAGTTACTTCGCCCAGCGCTCCGAGTTTCAGTTGAGCGTTGTTGGTGACGGTAACGTTCTGGACAGTTAAGTCGTCGCAACCAACAACCGTTGTATTGGTTGAAACCGTTTGATTGGTGAAACTGTCGACACATGAAGACACAGCCGCCTGAACGGCAGCATAGGCATCAACCAAACCATAACCCATTTCGTTGTTCCAAGTACCATTGGGATGTCCTGATGTGGTAGAATAAGTATATAAATCCGTTCTTACTTTTCGAGTAGTGCTTTCGATGATATTTCTTACTTCTTGGCCAGTGAGGACTGGGTTGACCGACAGGACGAGGGCGGCAACACCGGCAACATGGGGACAGGCGGCGGAAGTGCCATCAAACCAAACAGTGTAATCCAAATTGGAATAATCACTGTATAATTTTGTGCCTCCCTCCTTAGTATGTATTGGGTAATAAGGATTATATTCGCTATTACCTTGCCGATCTATTGGATCCCGTCGTGATTGTCCACGCTTGCTCCGCTTTAATATCCATACCGGAAACACCGTCATATTGCCCCACATTTTTCAAGCCCCATTGATCGGAAAAATAAGGATCACTCGACGTTAACAAATCCTGATACAGAATTTCCGGTTCGGCACTATCAAACAATCTCGTTTCATAAAATAAATTTGCCACTTCTAAAGCAGTCAAAGAAACATCCTTGCTGCAGGATAGCGTATACCATAATGGCATGTATTCGTTGTATCCTATAATTTGTACTGCATATTTCTTTGCCAAATCATAGAAAAGCGATTTATCTTCTTCTTTAAAAAGTTTAACATAAAAATTGTTGGAAATACCCATTTTCTTATCTCGAAAAACATACGTTGGGGAAACTTTTATTACATTAGTTTCCTTTTGAAGATGCTGTATCCGGTTCGCGTATGTAGTTTTATCAACTTGATCGGGGAAAGTTATTTCCGTAATCAAGATATCCTCGCCGATTGCACTCAAAGGAATTACATTTTTTTCCGTATAAGATCTTTCCACATTTTATTTGCAATTTTTATGGCAGTAATTTTTTCAGTATCAACTTCTCCTTTTGAAATTATTGACAGTCTGGAAAAATCTGTTTGCAGATGAATCTTTTCACCTTTATAATAGTAAAAAGGCTCGCTTTCTGCCTGTTTTTGAGCGCTAAGCGAAAAACAGACAAATATGAGAATAAATACAATTACATATTGCCTTTTCATATCATTGAATATTATTGATTCTGTTAATAATTAAATTGACCGCTGCTTTTTGGGTAATTTTAGGAATTGACAGAGCAACTTGCCAACTCCCGGGCGCAGTTGTCATACCCTGTTCTACATTTAGCTCTAACTGAAATTTGTCCTGCGAAAGTTGAATAAGTTTATAGGAGCGCAAGTAAATATCAGAAGTTGCTGTTTCCCAAACAAACAATACTGTATTTTTATCAAAATCAACCTGATGATCGTCGTCGCAAGAAATAAATTTAGACAATGTTTCTTGCGAGTTTATTACGTATGCGCTATCAATTGATATTTCTCTCGCGTTATAGGACCAAACACATCCTTCTCGCAGATCAAGAGAAATTACATCGATTACCTTTGGATAATCCATGATTCCTGTTTCATTGGAACACCCAAAAGACAAAACAAGCATGCCCACCAAGAGGCAATTTAAAATTTTTGTTTTCATAACTCATTCCTCCTTTTTATTTCGTTAAAATCATTCGTTTCGTATCCACTTTCTTTCCGTCGGCAATCAGGGCATAGAGATACGTCCCAGCTCTGAGTTCCGAACCATTGATGGTCAACGTTTGGTCGCCTGCCGGAGCATCCAGTTTTTTCAGCATCTTTCCCTGCAGGTCGAAGATACAGACGGAAGCCGAACGAACATCTTGTGGCAGGTAATAACGAATCGTTGTCTGTTCTGTGAATGGATTCGGAGTATTTTGTTGCAGGGTAGCGCCCGCCGACAACAATTCCGATAATCCGGTCGTGACGTTACTGCTTTTCAATATGCCTGCTTCGCTGTCTTTTTCTGACAATTGTCGAACGATGGCTGCCAATTCATCGACTTGCGCCTGCAGACGGTCGTTTTGTTCGCTCAGTTCTTGCACTGCTTTCACCAACGGAACAACAAATTCGGCGTACCGCAAGCCATAGATGCCGCTTTCGTCGACATTTACGCCGCTAAAATCATAACCAATGCTTTGAGCTGTTTTTTCAACGTCCTGCGCCACAAATCCGGTCTGTACCAGTTGTTGCTTCGCTTCTCTCGCCTTCCTTTTTATATCAAGCAATTCCTGACTCAACGGTTGTTCTAATGCGTCCTTGCCGTTTTCTATCCGGTCGATTTTCAGCAACTTGTCGATCGCGTCCAAATCCAGATTGTAGGTAATGGGTTGCAGACGATTGATAAAGTTGAGTCCAGGCACATCTGTCCGGATATTTTTCTTGGCTCGCCTGTCTGAAACATTGGTCCAGTTGGCGAAACCTCCGATGTCGGTAACGCTCGTGCTACCGATCCTCACCTGATTGCTTGACGTAACCTGAGCCTCATAGCCGATGACCGTGGAATTGTTCAGGTTGCCGGCGCCGCACAGCGAATAGGCTCCGAGAGCGGTATTATACGAACCTGTTTCGTTGAAGCGGAGCGACCAGGACCCATAGCCGGTATTGAGGGAACCTGTTGTGTTATTGGGAAGCGATCCGTGTCCGAATGCAGCATTGTTGCTACCCGTCGTATTGTAGGGAAGCGAGTAGGTAGAGTGGGCGTTATTGAAAGAGCCTGTTGTGTTCTCGTGAAGCGCCCCAGCCCCGGTAGCGGTATTCTCGTGGCCTGTTGTGTTGTAGTAAAGCGCATCCTCGCCGGTGGCGGTATTACCGAATCCTGACGTATTGAAGTAGAGCGTTTTGTACCCGGTGGCAGTGTTGAAATATCCTCCAGCATTGAAATAAAGCGCCTCGCCCCCGGTAGCAGTGTTGCCAAAGCCCGATGTAAGGGAATAAAGCGCATTGGATCCGAAAGCTGTATTGAAATTCTGTGCCGCTGAGGTGTTTAGCGTTTTGTACCCGAACGAAACGTTTGTGTTTCCCGAATCTCCCGTGGATCCTGCCAAATAGCTGCCTACCTTGAATTGAGCGGAGCCGTTGGCATTTATCTTAAACTGAGAATAAACGTCTGAAACAGACGCTAATAAAACGATAGCAAGTAATATTTTTGTTTTCATATGTATATAATTTGTTTTTTAAAGGTCATATGGAACTCGCGTCATTGTTGACTACGTCGATTACTTCGTAATTCATGCTCTTTGGTGCAAGTTTTGCATGCTCGTTTCATAAATAATAAAATTTAGATGTTATATTGTACGTATGTCAATATTTTAATACGCTAAGAAACTGCTTTCATTGTACATTAAAATTACCGGACAAAAAGCCGGAAGCACAACGGGAATCGACAATATGAATGTCCTGTTATTTGATTTCCAACACCGAACCGGATTGAACTTCAAATAAGCCGTTGATAGTTACTTCGCCCGGCGCTTCGAGTTTTAGCTGGGCGTTGTTGGTGACGGTGACGTTCTGGACGGTTAAGTCGTCGCAACCAACAACCGTTGTATTGGTTGAAACCGTTTGATTGGTGAAATTGTCGACACATGAAGACGCAGCCGCCTGAACCGCAGCATAGGCATCAACCAAGCCATAGCCCATTTGATTGTTCCATGTGCCGTTGGGATGTCCGGATGTGGTAGAATAAGTATATAAATCCGGTCTCACTTTTTGGGCTGTGCTTTCGATGATATTTCTTACCTGTTGTACGGTAAGATTTGGATTTACCGACAAAACAAGTGCTGCAACGCCTGCAACGTGAGGACAAGCCGCCGATGTTCCATTGAAATCAGATATATAATTTCCATTCAAAGTAGTAGTGTATATCTTAACTCCTGGAGCAACGATGTCTAAATTTGTTCCATAATTACTGCCCCACTCCTCGCCATCACAGGAAGATAATGATTTTCGTTCGCCACATTGGGATATGGCACCCACAGCAATTACGGTTGATAATGATGCCGGATAGGCAACTGCACCGAGATTTTCATTTCCCGCGGCAAAAACAACGAGGCTTCCTTTTCCATCCCTGCCATAAGTTACAGCATTTTGTATTTCAGATGTAGTTGTTGAAGAAGGAGCTCCTCCTCCCCATGAATTGCTCAACACATCTGCATTTACTGTCGACCAGGCGTATTCAATCCCGCTTTTTATCCACGAATCGGATGTTAACCACCTCCTCTTTCCTTCTATGTAAATAATATAAGCAATCCTGACCGGTATTATTTTACAATTGGGCGCTACTCCAATGATACCAATACTATTATCAATGGCGGCAGCAATTCCAGCACAACAGGTACCATGATAATCTCCGGCTTGCGGCCCTCCGCCGGATCCACCGGAAGATCCGGTAGTTGCATCAAAGCCAGTTAAAAGATTACCGGATAAGTCCGGGTGAGTTAACTCTACACCTTCATCAATTACTGCAATTTTTATATTGCCGTCGCCTTTGGTTATTCCCCATGCAGATTCAGCTTTTATATCACAACCCGCAATTCCTCCATACTGTCCGGTATTTTTCAATCCCCATTGATTCGGGAAATATGGATTTGCAGGATGTAACAATCTCATAAAATCGGGTTCGGCAAATTCAACTAAGCCTGTTTCATATAGACGTATGGCTACATCCATAATATCATTCAAACTCACATTGAGTTCTGCACGAAAAATCTGTTGTTTTGAATTGATCAATCGAATGGATTTGACGACTTTCTGCAAACCCACCTTACTTATTACCCGGTCTATTGTCTGCCCTTCTCTGCATTTTACAAATACACCCTCCGTCGGAGCCTGTAAAACCCCATCCGAATATTCCAGCATATAAGTAACATCATTTATATCCTGATTTCGCTGAAGATTTTTCAGTTGTATTTGCGCAGTATCAATTGTTGCAATGATAAATTCCGGATTGTTTATCTCAATATTTTTGAATAGAGATAAAACATTCTCCTTTGCATCCTGTTTTGCTTTAACGAAAACCAGATCCTTACGTATTTTAAAATGGATTCTTTTTCCTCCGGTTCCGTAAAAGAAATCGGATTGTGCAAAAACGGATAAACAAAAAAACAGTATACCGAAAGCTATTATTACTTTTTTCATGGTAACTTCTTTTTAATCATTGACAATTCCAAATCATACCATATTTGATCAGCACTCATAGATTGAATTCCATCGTAAACATAAGATTTTCCTTTGAGTATAACCGGTAAACCTTCTTCCGGCACATCCCAATCTTGAGCATATTGGGGAATATTGCAAATTCTTCCTATTGTACACCTGTTTTCTGCATAATTTTGAATCAAATATACTCGACCTTCGTCTCCAAATTTGATGAATGGAGAAAAAAACCCGCCTTCCGGTACGCTTTTCAGAATAATAGCTTCCGTTTCAAATTCGCGAATAAACGTCGTTTTCAGTTCACAAGAAGACAATGCAATATCCTCGTCTTCAGATAAATCCCCATTATCGGAGCACCCGAACACCAATAGCGATATAACTGCTAAAAATAAATTTTTTGTTTTCATCACTCATACCTTTATTTCGTTAAAATCATACGTTTCGTATCCACTTTCTTTCCGTCGGCAATCAGGGCATAGAGATACGTCCCGGCTCTGAGTTCCGAACCACTGATGGTCAACGTTTGGTCGCCTGCCGGAGCATCCAGTTTTTTCAGCATCTTTCCCTGCAGGTCGAAGATACAGACGGAAGCCGAACGAACATCTTGCGGCAGGTAATAACGAATTGTTGTCTGTTCCGTGAATGGATTAGGAGTATTTTGTTGCAGTGTAGCGCCCGCCGACAACAATTCCGACAATCCGGTCGGGGCGTTACTGCTTTTCAATATGCCGGCTTCGCTGTCTTTTTCAGACAATTGTCGAACGATGGCTGCCAATTCATCGACTTGCGCCTGCAGACGGTCGTTTTGTCCGCTCAATTCATCGATTTGCGCCTGTAGGCGGTCGTTTTGTTC
>JAIRZF010000075.1 GCA_031267385.1 Dysgonamonadaceae bacterium
ATCTATAATGGGCGTAAATTCAAATCTTACAGAGGAATGGGTTCGCTTGAAGCGATGCAAAAAGGTTCAAAAGACCGTTATTTTCAGGATGTGGAAGATGATATCAAAAAATTGGTCCCGGAAGGAATAGCAGCCCGGGTTCCATATAAAGGGTCTCTGTTTGAAGTCGTTTATCAGATGGTGGGCGGATTAAGAGCCGGAATGGGATATTGCGGAGCTGAAAATATTGAAGCGTTACATCAGGCTAAATTTTCCAGAATTACGAATGCAGGTATGGCAGAAAGCCATCCGCATGATGTTTCCATTACACAGGAAGCCCCTAACTACAGCTATAATCGAGGGTAAGAGTTAAAACTTTCAACCAGTTTCATACAATATTTCTTTTGTCTTTACGTTTCATCTTTGGCGTTTCTTCGTTTAAACGCGAAATCATTGATCTGAAATAATGAATATGAAATAATGAATATGAAAAAGCAAATTTTATCATTTGTATCGATTTTGTTTTCGACCCTGCTTGTTGCTCAGAACAATCCGGAGACTGATCCGGTCATTATGACCGTAAATGGAAAGAATGTTAAAAAGTCCGAGTTTGAGTATATCTATAAGAAAAATAATACGGAAGAAGCCATAGACAAGAAGTCTTTGGATGAGTACGTTGAACTGTTCAGGAATTTTAAGCTGAAAGTTGCTGAAGCTGAAGCTTTGGGTCTTGATACCCTTGATGAATTTCGTACGGAATTGAATGAATACAGAAAGGAATTGGTTGAATCCTATATTGATAATACCTTATTGGATGAAACGCTGATAAAGCGGGAATACGACCGTTTGAAAGAGGATGTGGAAGTTTCTCATATTCTTGTCACGTTCAATGGAGAAGATTTGTCGGACTTGGATCTGTCAAAAATGCGGATATATCCGGCAGATACCCTGGCCGCCTATAAAAAAATCCTTCAGATACGGAAACGTCTCCTGCAGAAAGAAGATTTTGTTAAAGTTGCAAAAGAGGTCTCTGACGACAGGTTATCCCTGGAAAGCGATAAGCCGGGATACCTGGGTTGGTTTACGGCCTTAAGACTGATGCCGTCATTGGAAGACGGGGTTTATGATACTCCGGTCGGACAGATAAGTATGCCTATCCGTACTTCGTATGGTTATCATTTGGTTAGGTTACACAGACGTCAACCGGATCCGGGGCAGATAAGAGTTTCCCACATCCTGATAGAATGTCCTAAGGATGCGGATACCGTGCGTGTCAGTGATGCCCGGAAGAAAACGGATGAAGTGTACCAACAGATTCTCAGGGGAGAAAATTTTGAAGAATTAGCAAAAAAATATTCCAATGATAAAGGTTCTGCGGCAAAAGGCGGAGAATTGCCCTGGTTTGGATATGGAAGAATGGTTAAGGAATTTGAAATCGCCGCTTTTGAATTAAAAGACATCGGTACGGTTTCCGTCCCTGTTCGCAGTCAATTCGGTTTTCATATTATTAAATTGCTTGAAAAACGGGCGATAGCTCCATTTGAAGAAAAAAGGGCGGAGATTATTGACGTTTTGAAAAGAAACGGACGCCATGTTGAACTCGTTGAACCCCGGTTGGAAAAGATGAAGCAGGAAAACGGATTCTCTTTGAACAATGATGTTTTTGAACGACTACAACGGGAAATGGACACCCTGTTTCCATTAGATGACTCTTTCCTGAAAAAATTTGAAAATGACAATAATACCTTATTCCTGACGGGTTCAACACCTTATGCCGTGGCTCAGTTTATCCGGTTTATCCGGGGAAATGAAGCTCCGCAACTGGTCGTTTCTACCGATTTACTGAATGAAAGGTTAAAAGGATTTGAATTGGATTGTCTTACGGAAGAGTCTGAACGCCAGTTGGATGTAAAAAATGCGGAATTCAGGAATTTGCTGAATGAATACCGTGATGGAATCCTGTTGTATAACATTATGAATGTTGAAGTCTGGGAAAAAGCAAATCAGGACGCCGAAGGGCTTCAGGTCTTTTTCGATCAGCATAAAACCGATTATACATGGGAACAACCGCATTATAAAGGATATGTGGTGTTGTGTAAAGACAGTAAGACCAGGAAAAAAATGCAAAAAGAAATATCCAAAATGGAACCGGATAAGGCCGTCGAGTTTTTGACGGCGAATTATAAAGTTGGAGAAGTTTCTTATGTAGATGTAGAAAAAGGTCTTTTCGTAAAAGGAGATAATCCTTTTGTGGACGAAGTAGTATTCAAGACAGGAAAAGCCGTCTGTCCCGAAGAGTATTCAGATTTCTTTGTTTTGGGAAAATTAGAAAGTGTTCCGGATAGTTATACGGATATAAAAGGACTTGTTGTAACGGATTATCAAACTTATCTCGAAAAGATGTGGATCGAGTACCTCAATAAAAAATATCCGGTGATAATCTACAAGGATGTGGTAAATACAATCAAATGACAAACTTTAACCTTTTATGAGGCTAATAATTCCATTAGTCATATTATCTTTGCTGACTGTTTCGTGTAATACCGATACCAGGAGGACGGACGGGAGCGTTGTCGTTTCTGTTGGAAGTAAAGCCCTGACACGGCAGGAAATTGAGGCCGGTATGCCTAAATCCGTTAGTCCTGAAGATAGCATCTTTATTGCAGATAAAATAGTCCGGCAATGGATCAGGGATAATTTGTTGTACGAAGTCGCATCAAAAAACAGTTCAGACAAGGAGCATATCGATCAGTTGGTGGAGAATTACCGCAAATCATTGATCGTATATCAATACCAGGAGCAATTGGTTAATGAAAAGTTGTCCAAGGATATTGGTGATGAGGAGATGAAGAACTATTTTGAAGCGAATTCCGATAAGTTCAAATTGGATCAGGCTCTTGTAAAAGGCTTATTCCTGAAGATACCATCGGACGCCCGGCAGATCAATGATGTAAGGGAGTGGTGTAAATCATCGTCGCCGGCAGCCCTGGAAAAGTTGGAAAAATATACTGTCGGTAATGCGGTGAAATATGATTATTTTCTTGATAACTGGATGATTTTTAGTGAAATAATGGATAATTTGCCCACTCATTATAACGATCCGGATGCGTTTCTCAGGAACAATAAAAGTATTGAGTTGAAAGATAGTAGTTATTGTTATTTCGTGAGTATCAGGGAATATCTGCTGCAGGGAGATCAGTCTCCGTTCGAGTATGCAAAACCGGTCATAAAAGAGGTACTGGTCAACCAAAAGAAAATGAGTTTTCTGAAATCGGTTGAAGATGATTTGTACAACAAAGCGTTAGGAAAAGGACAAATTAAGTTTTATACAGAATAACAGACGGAATTTATATTATACGACATGAGAAAAATATACCTTTGGGTTTTATTTGTATTTGCAGTTCAACTGTTTCAGGTTCAGGTGGTAGCTCAAACTAATGTGGCGGACGAAGTGATTTGGGTGGTTGGAGACGAAGCGATCTTTAAATCGGATGTTGAAAATGCCCGTTTGCAAATGCAGGCGGAAGGTCAGCACCTGAATGGTGATCCCTATTGTGTTATTCCCGAACAGATGGCGATACAGAAGTTGTATCTTCACCAGGCAAAGCTGGATAGCATCACGGTAAGTGAATCGCAGGTAATGCAATATGTTGAACGGATGATCAATAATTTGGTTGAACGGATTGGTTCCAGAGAAAAACTGGAAGAATATTGGGAAAAAACAATACCTGAATTACGGGAAGAATATAGGGAACAGGTTCGTGATAATCAAATTGTAATACAGGTTCGCAGTAAATTGGTGGGAACAGTGAAAATAACTCCGGCGGATGTGCGTCAATTTTATAACCGTATTCCTCAGGATAGTCTTCCGTTCATTAATACAACTGTTGAAGCACAGATTATCACCATGGAACCTAAGATCTCGCTGGCTGAAATTGATGAAGTAAAATCGAAGTTAAGGGATATTTCCGATCGTGTTACAAGTGGTGAAACTCAGTTTTCGGCAATGGCGCGTATCTGGTCTCAGGACAAAGTAACGGCAAATCAGGGGGGACAATTGGGATTTGAAGGAAAAGGGAGTCTGGTGCCGGAATTTGCCGCCGCAGCTTTTGAGTTAAATGATCCTACAAAAGTGTCCCGTATTGTGGAAACGGAATTCGGATTCCATATCATCCAGTTGATAGAAAAACTTGGAGACCGGATCAATGTTCGTCATATCCTGATGAAACCGGAACCGTCGCCGGCGGAATTATCTGCAGCCAGTCTTAAGTTGGATTCAATCAGGAACGATATTCTTGCGGAAAAATTCACTTTTGAAGAAGCTGCTCCCTATATTTCATTTGATAAAGATACCCGTAATAATAATGGTTTGATGGTGAACTCCAAACAGGATCCTCCTTCCGAAAGAACAGGTACTTCCCAGTTTGAAATGGAAGAATTGCCGGGAGATATTGCCAAAGTCGTGGATAAACTGGAAGTTGGGGAAATTTCCAAACCATTCACATTTATCAATAGTAAAGGACGGGAAGTTCTTGCCATCGTAAAATTGAAATCACGTACACCCGGGCATAAAGCAAATATTGCAGACGATTATCAGTCGTTGAAACTGATGGTTGAGGATCAGAAAAGTGAAGATATTCTCAATAAATGGTTGATGCGGAAAATAAAGGAGACTTATATACGAATCGATCCGGCTTGGCAGAATTGCGATTTTCAGCTTAGCGGCTGGGTGAAAAAAGACTAAATTTCCGGGAACGTAAATGGCCTTGGAATGTAAACATAAAACATCAGGCAGGCGGAATAAATCTCTGACAGGTTTGTTCTGCCTGTTTTTTCTGGCTTCCGTCGCGTGGACTATTGCCCAGGATGTTCAGCGGAAGCCTTCGACAAATCCGAAGAAAATTCATATAGAGCATGATGACAGTATGCTGTTCCGGAAAGAAATGAATCCGGATGTTTATGTGCTGTTGGGTAATGTCCATATACGTCACGACAGCACTTTTGTGTATTGTGACAGCGCCTATGTGTCGGAAAAAACCAATTCGTTTGAAGCTTTCAGTAATGTCCGGATTGAGCAGGGAGATACCCTGTTTATTTATGGCGATTATGGACATTATGACGCAAATATCGCTATGGCCAGGTTGCGGGATAATGTTCGTATGGAAAATAAAGGCGTCACTTTATTTACCGATAGTTTTAATTTTGACAGGAACAAAAACATCGCTTACTTTTTTGACGGAGGAGTCATCGTGGATTCCATTAACGAGCTTTCCTCCATTTACGGACAATATTCTCCTGATACGAAAATAGCTAATTTTCAGAAGAATGTGAAAGTAAATAATCCTAATTTTGTACTTACGTCCGATACATTGGATTACAGTACTCTGACCAAAGTTGCCACCATACTGGGGCCTTCCGTTATAGAGTCGGACAGTGGAACAATTTATTCCACAAGAGGTTGGTATAACACGGAAACGGAAGAATCAATGCTTTATGACCGTTCAATTGTTGTCAGTCAGGATAAATATAAAGCCATCACAGCCGATTCGATGTCTTATAATCGCTTTGCCGGCTATGGAGAAGCGTTTTCCAATGCAGAAATTACCGATACTTTGAATAAAATTATCCTGACCGGACACTATGCTTATTTCAATGATAAAACGAACTATGCATATATTACTGATTCTGCGCGGTTTGTAGAATACTCCCAGGGGGACTCCTTGTATACGCACGCAGACACGTTCAAAATGCGGACTATCGAAGAAAAATTCCGTGAAATCAAAGCTTATTATGGAGTCCGGTTCTATCGTTCCGATATTCAGGGCGTTTGCGATTCGATGCAATTCAATACCAAAGATTCCCTGTTATACCTTTATAAAGAACCCATCTTGTGGAATACTTTTTATCAAATGAATGGAGATACCATCGTTCTGTTTTTCAATGACAGTACCATCAGAAAAGTAAATGTGATCAATTATGCGTTTGCTGTTGAAAAACTGGATTCAACCTACTACAACCAGATGAAAGGCCGTATATTGACTGCTTATTTTGGGGGTGGGGAATTAGAACGGGTTGATGTCGACGGAAACGCCGAAACCATTTATTATCCGATCGATCAGGGGGCTTTTGTTGGCCGGAATAAAACCGAAAGTAGTTTTTTCTCTATAAGTGTAAGAAATAGAAAACCGTATAAGATAGTCACCTGGCCTGCTTCCAGTGGGACTATTCTGCCTTTACCGGACCTTAGCCCGGATGATAAATTCCTCAAAGATTTCATTGATTTTGATTATTTAAGACCGGTAGATAAGGATGATATCTTCCTGGAAAAGAAACGTAAAACGGAAGATGTTGCTCCTGTCCGAAAAATGCGTCATTTACAGTGAATAATAACTCTTGCTCCTCTTGCAAGGTATTTTTTTTTGATGTAATTTTGGCCTAACAAAATTTCAGAATTGAACGCTTTGTAATATTATGTAAATCAATAAATTAGCACATATGAAATCCTATAAAAAATTCCAGGAATATCTGCAAAAAGAACTCGCGGACATTCAATCTTCCGGTTTGTATAAAAATGAACGTATCATCGTTTCTCCACAGGATGCAAAAATCAAAGTCAGTACAGGAAATGAAGTACTGAATTTTTGCGCCAATAATTATCTCGGACTTTCGGACAATCCCGAATTGATCGCTGCTGCAAAAGAAGCAATGGATTCCCGTGGTTACGGAATGTCGTCGGTTCGTTTTATTTGTGGTACTCAGGATATTCATAAGCAACTGGAAAAAACGATAGCAGATTTCTTCGGAACTGAGGACACGATTCTGTATGCCGCTTGTTTTGACGCTAATGGTGGCGTTTTTGAACCTCTGTTGACTGAAAATGACGCCATCATATCGGATTCATTGAATCATGCTTCTATTATCGACGGAGTGCGTTTATGTAAGGCTGTCAGGTATCGTTATTCCAATGCTGATATGGAGGATTTGGAAAAACAACTCCAACTGGCTCAGGCTCAACGATTCCGTCTGGTCGTCACCGACGGGGTCTTCTCAATGGATGGCAATGTCGCTCCGTTGGATAAGATCGTTGCATTGGCAGAGAAATACGATGCCATGGTTATGGTGGATGAATCTCATTCAGCCGGAGTGGTGGGAAAAACCGGTCGTGGAACGACAGAATTATATAACCTCAGGGGCGAAGTCGAAATTTTAACAGGAACTCTTGGTAAGGCTTTTGGTGGCGCCATTGGCGGGTTTACGACAGGTAAAAAGGAAATGATAGAGATGTTGCGTCAGCGTTCACGTCCATATTTGTTTTCAAATTCGATTCCGCCCGCTGTTGCGGCTGCCGGAATCAAGGCGTTCCAACTGTTGGATAAAACAAATGAACGTCAGAATAAGCTACACGAAAATACGGCCTATTTCAATGAAAAAATGAAAGCTGCAGGGTTTGACATCAAACCGACACAATCTGCTATCTGCGCAGTGATGTTATATGACGCCAAATTATCGCAGGATATGGCGGCGGCATTGCTCGAAGAAGGGATCTATGTGACGGGTTTCTACTATCCCGTTGTTCCCAAGGGACAAGCGCGCATACGGGTGCAATTATCTGCAGCTCATGAGAAAGAACACCTGGATAAATGTATTGCTGCATTTACCAAAATAGGGGAAAAACTGGGAATATTATCTTAAAGACAAGTAATTAATGTATGAAAAAAATTTTGATTGTTGGAAGTACCGGGCAAATCGGTTCGGAATTGAATATCAGGCTACGTTCTATTTATGGTGAGAATAATGTTGTCTGTGGTTATTATACTCCACCTTTTCCTCCGGGATTTTTCGAGTCCGGTCCGACAGCAGAGATCAATGCGTTGAATGTAGAACAAATAGCTCAGGTTGTAAAGGAATATAATATAGATACGATATACAATCTTGCGGCTATCTTATCGGCAACGGCAGAAAAGAATCCCAAACTTGGCTGGGATGTTGGCGTCGGTAGCCTGATGAACTGCCTGGATGTTGCCCGTGAATACAAATGCGCCGTGTTTACTCCAAGTTCTATCGGGGCTTTCGGTTTGTCGACTCCAAAGGACAAGACGCCACAGGATACGGTACAACGGCCTAATACAGTGTATGGAATTACGAAAGTTTTGGGAGAATTAGTCAGCGATTATTATGCAGAACGTTATGGCGTGGACACACGTTCGGTTCGTTATCCGGGTATTATTTCGAATATGACTTTGCCCGGAGGCGGGACTACCGATTATGCGGTCGAGATTTTCTATAAAGCAGTGAAAGGGGAGAAGTTTATCTGTCCTCTCAAACCGGGGACTTTCATGGATATGATGTATATGCCTGACGCTCTTGATGCTGCAATAAATATCATGGAGGCGGATTCATCCCGTCTGATTCATCGTAATTCATTCAATGTGACCGCGATGAGTTTCGATCCGGAAATGTTGGCCGCTTCGATCCGGAACTATATTCCCGAATTGGAAATGGAATATGAGATTGATCCTTTGAAACAATCAATTGCGGATTCCTGGCCAAATTCACTCGATGATTCCTGCGCCCGGAGTGAATGGGGCTGGTCGCCCGGATATGACCTGGATAAAATGACGCAAGACATGATCCGGGCTTTGAAACAAAAACTATAACGTATAACGTTATGAGTGATATTATCCGTTTATTACCTGATGCCATAGCCAACCAGATTGCTGCGGGAGAAGTGATTCAAAGACCGGCTTCTGTCGTGAAAGAACTGGTTGAAAATGCCGTGGATGCAGGCGCTGATACGATTCAAATCAATATAAAGGACGCCGGGCGTACCCTCATCCAGGTAATTGATAATGGAAAGGGGATGTCGGATACGGATGCCCGCATGGCATTTGAACGACATGCCACATCTAAAATCCGGAGTGCAGATGATCTGTTTGCGTTGCAGACGATGGGTTTCCGCGGAGAGGCGCTGGCATCCATAGTCGCTGTGGCACAGGTGGAGTTGAAGACCCGCCGGGAAACGGATGAAGTGGGGACTTTATTGCAAATATCTGCGTCTCAACTGGAAAAACAGGAGGTCATAGCGACGAATACAGGGAGTATTTTTTCCGTTAAGAATTTATTTTTTAATATCCCTGCCCGGAGAAAATTCCTGAAAACCAATGAAACGGAATTTAAGAATATTATCGTGGAATTTGAGCGTATCGCTCTTGTAAATCCGCCGGTGTCGTTCGTGTTGACTCATAACGATACTGAAATTTATAATCTTCCGGTATCGGTTTTACGTCAACGGATCATTAATATTTTCGGAAAAAATCTGAATCAGCAGCTTCTTCCGTTAAATGTGGAAACATCACTCGTTCATTTGTCCGGTTTTATAGGAACTCCGGCTTCGAGTAAGAAGCGAGGAGCCGAACAGTTTTTCTTTGTCAATGGGCGGTATATGAGACATCCCTACTTCCATAAAGCGGTGATGGTTGCTTTTGAGCCGTTTATACCGGCAGGGGAAATTCCGAATTATTTCATTTACATGAATGTTGATCCTGCGAGTATCGATGTGAATATTCATCCGACCAAGACGGAGATTAAATTTGAAAATGAACAGGCTATCTGGCAGATTATTGTGGCTGCAGTGAAAGAATCCATCGGAAAATCGAGCGCTACTCCCGGACTTACATTCGATACCGAAGGCGCTATCAATATCCCTGTTTATGATCGTTCGCGAACGCATGTCGATCCGCCGAAAGTGTCGGTAAATACGGATTATAATCCGTTTTCATCTTCCCAATCGCATGATTACACCCGTAAGAATACGGATTGGGAACAGTTTTTTGAGAAGAAAACAGGGAATCCTGTGAATACGGAATCCTCAGGAAATGACGTAGAACAGGCCGAATTTTTCGATCCGGGATTTAGCGTGTTTCAGTATAAAAGCCGGTACCTGATTACTCCGTTGAAGTCAGGACTGGTGCTGATTGACCGGAGAAGAGCCCATATAAGGACGCTCTTTGATGAATTCATGAAAAAGATACAGGCGCATCAAAGTATTTCTCAAGGTCTGTTGTTTCCGGAAATAATTTCTTTCACTTCAAAAGAGGCGGTTATTTTGCCTTATCTCTTGGATGATTTTGCTGTTATGGGTTTCGAATTGAATGATTTGGGGAACAATAGTTATTCTATTAACGGAATTCCGGCAGGACTTGAAAATATTGATGCGATCGATACTCTGAAAGACATGGTGCAAAAGGCATTGGAAACCGGATGTGAAGTGAAAGAGGAAGTGACGGAGGCAATTGTCTTATCGCTTGCCAAACGAGCCGCAATACCGTATGGAAAACAACTTTCACAGGAAGAGGCCGAATCATTGATCTCCGGTTTGTTTGCCTCTGAATTGCCTAACTATACTCCTGATGGCAAGCTGATTATATCTACGCTGACGGATGATGAAATAGATAAGCGATTCAAGTAAATAAGACCGTAAGACATGTAAGACATGTAAGACATGTAAGACCGTAAGATTAAGGAATCTCCCTTTTTCTTACGGTCTTACGATCTTACGATCTTACATGTCTTACACGTCTTACTTCCTGATCACTTTGTAGGTCTTCCCATCGTACTGAACCATGTAGGCGCCTTTGGGATAGCCTGTCAGGTCGATCGTGGTCACGCCATCCTGGGTTCTGTAACTCCCTTTCAGAGAACCCGTAACATCCGTGATCTTGACTAT
>JAIRZF010000157.1 GCA_031267385.1 Dysgonamonadaceae bacterium
CAATATGTAATACAATTGGTCTTCCATGCCTTTTTCCAACCTTTACTGCTGTTTCTTCATTGGATGAAAGAAGTACATATTGTCTTGTCAGTGGTTTTAATCCTTCTTGCATTATTGAATCAATAAAACGGCTTGCGGTTCCATGGTATAAAATATCAGGAGGGGTTTTGTTTTCCAATTCCAAATCAATCAATATACTATGCCCCTGATTAGCCCGTATCATTTTTTTCGTCATCGGATATCCTGAAACGCTGCTTGTCATTATTTTCAACTATTAACTTTATTATATCAATGTCTAAATTCTTTTTTTTTGTATTTATTTGCATTATCAATTAATTCCTGGATGTTAACCCATCCGTTTCTATCCATATTCAAATGAATTGTATCCGGCGAATGCCGTAATACCAAACTCATAAATTTACTGATTTTTATCTGATCAGTATTTAATTTAATCCGCACAGTTCATCCCCGAATATTTCATTATATGCTTTTAGCCTGGATTTACAATATTTTCTTGTTGTCTCATTAATCCATCCTATTAATATTTTTCTTTGATCTTCCTCATTGTTTCTTTCAAATATTTTACTTAGCAATATTTCATTATATACCCATATACCATCATTTAAATCATATACAACCATAGGTCTTCACGGCCCACTTTCTCAGCTTTCTCCCAAAAACCATTTTTAATATAAGTGTGTTTATTTCGATCTATACCATGTACATCCGAATATCCTGCTTGCGTCCGGGGCTACCTTTGATCGGATTGACGATTATTTGCGACATCATCCAAAAAATCTTGTGTTTTCCGGAGAAGGCGAACCGCCACCCTTTGACGGGCTTTATTCATTTGTCGGGGAAGGCTATGAACTGGAATTCTGCCTGGACGCTGACCAGAAAGCGGGTTATTTCCTGCTTGTGTATGATGAAGTCCCGGACTTTAGCGGGGAAGAAATCCCTGAAACCGATGAGGAAGGAAACCGGTTCATCTATAACATGGCAGGATAAAATAAACGTTCCCGACCTTCAGAAAAGGACAGTAGAAAAATGATGAGTTATCACCATTAAACAATGTTTTACTCCGCTTGACATTACCTTGTTTCAAGTCTTATAAAGATAAGTAAAGATAAATTGAGTTAAAGGCGTTTCTAGCCCTCATAACCTGGAGGTCCCAGGTTCGAGTCCTGGCCCTGCTAGATAAAAAAGCCTCCCCAGGAGGCTTTTTTTAGTGGAGAGTTTGCCAAGAGCAGGGGCCGGTTACTCGCGGACAGGCTCAAAGGGTATAAAGAGGAGTATCTACGGTTTAGCAGGAATTTCGACGTGCCGTTTGGCAATAATCCGGCGGAACGGGATTTCGGGATGACGAAGGCGAAACAGAAGGTATCGGGGTGTTTTCGTTCTGACGGCGGGGCTCGGGCATTTTTTGTTCAATAGACTTGTTCAGTAACCCGGTTGGTTACTGAACAAGTCTTGCGATTTTTCAGGCTAAAGCCATGCTTTAGCCTTGCAAAATCGCGTTTTTTAGCGGATGTTGTTCAATAACTGAAGTTATTGAACAACTCTAATCTATTTTTCCAGCAGGTACAGAAATTCTTTTACATGTATCCCGCGGGCCTTAAGATTCCTGCTGCCCCTGAATGTATTATATTTTCTTTCCATCACCTCAACTTTTCCCTGCTTCTCCAGCATGCCCTTCATTTCGGCTGTGTCCGTAAACCCTTCAGAATTAAATGAAATCAAAACAAACTTTGCCTTGACGCCGGCGACCAGCTCAGCCAATGAAGAAGCGGCATAATTTCCCTTGTTGTAATTTGAGCGGTTCCAGTCTTCGGGAATGCCGGAAATTTTACTGATGCTTTCAGGATATGTATTAGAGGCAATCAAATTGAGCATGAAGTAATTGGATCCGTAAGGATGCTGGTTATACGGCGGATCGAGATACGCAACATCCACTTCCGGCGCTTCGCGGACGATTCTGTTGGAATCTCCGTTATAAACCATTACCCGGGAATTGAAATTGCTGAATACGGGAAACGGCAGTTTTATTTCGCCCCGTATTCTGAACAGGGCGTCCCGGTTTTTTCCACCGAACTGCCCCGTCCCGGTCACCCTGTTTTTATAAAAACCCTTGAACACACCGGAGGTATTTGCGTGTATCGAAGCTTCCGAGAGGAGGGGCGCAATAAAGAACTTGCGATAAGCTTCGGGTATTTTTTCAATCAATTGCCGGGAAGTGTCAATATACATTGCATTTCGCACCGTGTAAAACACCCGGTCTTCCGGTCTTATATTGTTTTCGTCTTTCGGCGCATACAATTCGGTAATCATGCCTTTTTGCAATTTTTCCCCGGATAGAGAACCGGTTATTTCATCATAGCATTCTTTCAACTCCCCAATGTTCAATTCATCCCGGTTTGATAAATAGCATTGATTGATTAGCGCCGAGTACCTTTCAAGATCATTTGCAATCAAAAGCCCTGCATACTGTTTAAAATACCGGGCAACAATACCGGAACCGCTGAAAACATCGAACATATCAAGCTTGTTTTTGTTCAGTCTTTTTTGGACTTTATCTATGCCGGAACCTATAAAATCAAGGAGGGCCCGTTTATTTCCGATGTATGTTATCAATTGCCGGGTGAGGTATTCTTCGCTTTCGGTTATTTTTTTTTCCTATTTCGTATCCATCACGAACTAAACAGGAAGTACGGGACTCTTTCTGTGAATCCCGCACTCCGTCTTCGCAGTAAAATGATCCGGCTGCCGGACAAACTTGCTCAGTGCACTCTATTTAATATCCGATTCCAACCGCTATGGCGATGAGCACGGCCTGGGCAAGAAACAGCCAGAGGAAGAGGGGCACGAGCCACTTCCACCATGTGGTTACCTTGACGCCGCCGATTCCGGCCATGACTACCGCAAAGGCAGTGGGCCAGAGGATGTTGGACAATCCGTCGCCGAACTGGAAGGCAAGAACCGCCACCTGGCGGGTGATTCCGAGAAGGTCGGAGAGGGGCGCCATGATAGGCATAACGGTGGCAGCCTGCCCCGATCCTGAAGGAATCAGGAAGTTGAGCAGGGTCTGAAAGACAAGCATGAACTCGCCGGCGAGCCACTTGGGCAGATAGTTAAGGGGAATGGCCATGCCGTAAACAACGGTATCAATGATGTTGCCCTCAGTCAGTACCACGCGGATACCGCGGGCAATACCAACCATCATACACGCCGCGGTAATATCGCCAAGCCCTGCGACCATCTTCCGGGAAAATTCATTTGGACTCCAGCCCATGATAATGGCAATAACGACCGCCATGAGCAGGAACACTGTCGCAATTTCGCCAAAGTACCAGCCCCAGACTTTTACGCCGACTACAAACAATACCAGGGTGAGCAGGAATACCAGCATCGAAAGCTTCTGCCGGATACCGAATTCATGGCTCAGTGAATCTTCGCCTATGGCGAATTTTGAAAAGTCCTCCCCGGCGACAAGGCTCTTGCTGGGATCTGCCTGAATTTTGAGGGCATAACGGATCATGTAAATGGAAGCGACAATAATCATCAC
>JAIRZF010000189.1 GCA_031267385.1 Dysgonamonadaceae bacterium
GAAAGGTATGTAAATGACGCGGGACAAAGTCCTGCCGACTATGCCGAAACGTTTGAAGCCTTGGGCAAACAGGTAATAAGCCAGCAAATAAGCAATGTCACCATCTGCTGCAACAAAACGGTAGTCACGCACGATGGAATGTACAAAGTATATGCAGCCGTGCAGGCCGATGTAGAAAATATCTTTGAAGCAGCAGACAGAAGCGCCGCAGCCAACAAAAAGATCATGACTTTGTACGACCGCGAAAAGTTCCGCGCCAATTACGACGCCGAGATAGATGCTTTTACAAAAAGTCAGGGAAAATAATTAATCAATTAATCAATGAATTTTGTGGCTGTAAACCAGTCGCGTAACAAAAAAAGTTTATATGAAAAGAATAGCCTTATTTTTAGTATTAGCCGGAATGATAAGTATTCATTCCGCAAACGCGCAATTAGCGTGGGGAGCAAGAGTTGGACTGTGTTATTCAACCTTGTCGGGCGATGGTGCCGAATTTGAAAGCGCGCCGGCTTTTGAATTTGGGCCAACGGTTTATTATTCGCTTGGCGAACGGACTTACTTCAATTCCGGACTCATGTACAGTATTAAAAGGTTTTCCTATGAAGAAAATTACACACACGGTTATTACAAAGCAGACATCAAACTGAATTATCTGGAATTGCCTTTGTATGTCGGCTATGTTATTCCGGCAGGTAATTTTTCCCTGTATGCTCAGGCCGGTCCATATTTTGGTTTTAAGGTGAGCGAAAGTGCAGAATGGGACTTTAACAGTTATATGTATCCAGAAGACAATAGTATCGGAACCAGCAATTCGGGCGCAAATGGATTCAATGCCGGCTTGGGCATTGTTGGAGGCGTCAACATCAACAAATTCAAGATAGAATTGGGTTACCAGATGGGGCTTACAAATGTATTGAGCGAGGAAGAATTTGATTCTGATTATAGTGGAGGAGCAACCGCTAAAATCGGTTCTCTCTTTGCCGGTATAAGCTATGTATTTTAATGTTTAACAAAAACTGCAACTGTTGCTGTGCAGCAGTTGCAGTTTTACAATTTTCTCAAGATGAAAAAAGTAATTCTGTCCTTCTGTTTGCTCGCCGTCGCCGCCGCATTTGTAGAACATCCTGTGAAGGCACAGGAAGACGAAAAACAGCGTGTCGCCGTATTCGACCCCACTTCTGCCGGAGCAAGCATAGACGAAGGCATAGTCGTTGCCGTGCGCGAACTGATAAGCTCCGCCCTTGTTAATTCAGGGAAGTACAATATGGTAGAGCGTTCATTGCTGGACAAGGTCATGAAAGAGCAAAAATTCTCCAACTCCGGAGCGGTAGACGCCAGTCAGGTCAGCGAACTCGGCAAACTGGCAGGCGCCAACAAAGCCGTAGTGTCCGTACTTACAGCCGCAGGCAAACGCTATATGGCAAGTCTGAAAATGATAGATATAGAAACGGCCAGTGTAGTAAATCAAAAAATAAAAACCCTCGAATCGGCTGATGAGTTTTTAGATGTGGTTGAAAACCTTGCGTTGGAAATGATTGGAGAAACGCCGCTGGAAGCTGCTAAAGCCGGCGATGTAAAAAAGCCGGCTGCCAGGAAACAAACTATCGAAAAGCCAGACGTGGAAAAATCGGCTAAAGAAACTTTTGCCGAACGTAACAACGAAGATATATTCTTCGATTCTTCCCCATCGGCCAAAGGCAAGAGCGTGGAATTAAAGTTTACAGGTGCAAAATCAGGCAAAAATCCCTCTGTGCAGTTGTTTTTAGATGGGAAGTTAGTTGGCGACGGCACACTCAATCAGGGCTTCATCATTCAATTCAAAGATGCAAATCCCGGAGCGCGCACGCTCAAAGTAAAATGGTCGGGTACCGTCTCCTCCAAATCATTTAACATCAACACGGCCGTAAAAAACTATTACGAATTCGAATACGGCACAACAGGTTTTGGCTACGTATTTAAAATCAAAGAATAATGAAAAAGATACTGTTCTTCCTTTTCCTTTTTCCAGCGTGTACAATTGCTCAGAAACCCTTCTGGACGACAGATGAAAATCGCAGGGAAAGCTTTCCGCACAATCTTTATTTTACCGGTTTCGCCACAAACGAGGGAAGCAATACGGCCGAATTTGCAGCGGCGCTCAGAGCAAGCGCCAAAAGCGAATTAATCGAAAGCATACAGGTTTCGGTACAAAGTTCAAAAATGTACGGCAAGTCGGAGATTAACGGCAATTTCAGCGAAAACTTTTTATCAAACACCCTCAGCTTTGCCAACGCCGACGTCAACGGAATGAAAACGGAATATTATTACGACAATACCACGCGAACCGGTTATGCCTTCGCGTACGCCGGCAAAAACGAGCTGAGAGGATATTACAAGGCAAACATCGCTTTCATCATTCAGAAAATAGAGTCCGGCCTCCGTAACGCCAGGCAGTTGGAATCCGATGGCAATAAAGGCAAAGCAAAGAAAATATACGAAGAAATAAACCCATTATTCAATGACCTGGCCTTTGCTCAGTCCTTGCTCATCACCATCGGCAGCGATGAAGAAAGTATACAGACAGAAAAGTCGTTAGCATTAAAATCAGAAATTACAATAGCCGTCTCGCGCATGCAAAGCGCCATTATTGTCTGCATAAAATCCAGAGAACGGAATTTCACACAACCCGTAAAATTATTGGAACCCAAACTCAAGGCAGCTCTTTCGCAATACGGTTGCAGTTACGCGACCGACCCCGGAAAAGCCGACTGGCTACTCCTCATAGATGCTTCCACCTATAAAGGAAATGAAATAGAAGGTCTCTGTTTTTCATATTTGAACGTCGCCATTTCCCTCGTGGAACAGCGTACCGGCAGAGAAATTTACGGTAATAAATTCACCGGTTTAAAAGGTGGAGGCCTCGACTACGAAACAGCAGGACGTAAAGCCTATGATGCAAGTCTGCACTTGATATGCAACGAGATAATAAGAAATATGGAAAAATAAATAAAACCATATGATGAGATCCTTAAAGGAAGAACTTTCGGCATTAAAAAAACCTTCCGGCGGCAAGCATATCGCTCCAACCAGTAGACAGGCATAAATATCCGGAGTTTGTTGTTTCTTTATTAGCAAACATTTACACGATAACAAACTGTGGATTTCGTAAATCCGTTGATTTATTTAAGTATCTCAATACCCTGCTGCAATGGGATTTGGAAGAAATACCCTTTCATAACTCTGTTGAGAACCGGATCAAAAAATCGGGATATTCCATCTACAATAATCCGGAGTTAAAATCATCGCAAAACTATGGAATGATTATAGATGAAAGTATCATGTTGGGAAATGAACGCATGCTGCTGAGCCTGGGCGTTACGACGGATAAAACAACCGATACCCCCCTGGGTTACGGCGACATTGAAGTTATTGGCATTCATGTCGATTCCAGGTGGGATGCGTCCAAAATAACGACCTCCTTACGATTGGACGAAAAGAAAACAGGTCGTCTGAAAATAGAAAAAGCATTGAGTGACTGTAGTTATCTGCTACCACCCAGGCAGCGTTCGATTGCCCGTTTTATGAATTTCTGGCCTACCATTTCCCGGGCAAGGAAAATGCTGGATTCGTTTCATATTTTTACAGAAAAAGAGAAACATGTATATCATTAATTAATTATGTCGAACTCAGGTTCAGAGAGTTCATTTTTGGTTTTCGGACAGCCCCTCCCTTACGCAAGGAATATCAAGCAGGGCACGACACAAAAGAATTTTTTCACATAATAAACAAAACCCCACCGCCACAAAACAACCCACGCCTTCGGTAGATCGAATGCCGGCCCTGGGGGCTCGAATGCCGGGCTTGCGGGCTCGAATGCCGGGTCTGCGGAATCGAATGCTGGGCGTGTGGAATCGAATGCCGGGCGTGCGGGATCGAATGATGGTCCTGTGGGATCGAATGCCTGGTCTGAGGGATCGAATGTTGGGCCGGGTAGATCGAATTATATGGCCAAAGTCTTAAGACTTGCGTCCAAAGTCTTAAGACTTGCGTCCAAAGTCTTAAGACTTGC
>JAIRZF010000048.1 GCA_031267385.1 Dysgonamonadaceae bacterium
GCTCAAACGCAAAAGGAAATTAACAAAGAGCGAAAAGAAGTACTGAAGCAGTCGAAATCCGAACTGAATGCCAAAGCCACCAAAGCGGCGCGCAAAGAGGCGAAAACCTACAAAAAAGACGGCTGGATAACAACGCCGGGAACTTTACCCATAGAAAAGCAGTTGGACAAATCGTACCTCATGCAGTATGAAATCGACGACAGCGGATACCCTAAATACTTCATGGGCGAAGCAATGTCTATCGGCGAAAGCTACGACGCCGCAAAAATGCAGGCATTGGAACTGGCGAAACAAAACCTCGCCGGACAAATTCAAACGGACATTACAACCCTGATTGAAAATCAGGTTGCAAACAAACAGTTATCCGCCGAGCAGGCAGCCTCTATTGCGCAAAGCATAGCCGGCGGTAAGAATCTGATTTCCCAAAGTATCGGCAGGGTCATTCCGGTGGTGGAAGTTTACCGCACTAAAAATAATAAAAACAAAGAAGTGCTGGTACGGATTGCCTATAACTCGGATATGGCTAAAGAAGCCGCAAAAAAAGCCATCCGTCAGGATTTGGAACAAAAAGGAAACGATTTGGTTAAACAATTAGATAAACTGTTAGGCTGGTAAAAATGTCGAAGAACAGCATATTCCTGTTTTTGTTCCTATTTGTATTCTCCGCAACACTCTATGCCCAAAAAACGGAAAAGGTTTGTGGAGAATACAAATATTTTGCTCCCGAAAATGTCAGCGAGGAACAGGCAAAACAAACCGCTCTGAAACGCGCTATACAGGAGGCTTTAGCCGAAAAATTCGGCACGACCGTTATGCAACAGAACGCCACGGCGGTAAAAAACGAAAACGGCAAATCCGAAGTTCTGTTTCTCTCTCAGGGCGGCAGCGAAGTGAAGGGCGAATGGATTGAAACGCTGAAAGAACCTGTATATCATACGGTGTACGAACAGGGTATGCTGGTGGTGAGCGTGTCGGTTTGCGGCAAAGCGCGGGCAATAGTAAGCGCCGGCATTGATTTTTCGGCAAAAATCCTTTGCAACGGCGTCGAAGCCAAATTCGAAAGCGACAATTTCAAGCATGGCGACGATATTTATCTGCTGTTCCGTTCGCCGGTAGAGGGTTATTTGGCGGTTTACTTGATAGACGCTTCGCAAACCGCCTTTTGCCTCCTGCCCTACCCTGACGACGCCGAAGGAAAAGTAAAGATAAAAGCGGGAAAAGATTACATTTTCTTCTCCGAAAAACATGCCGACCGCGCAGAAATGTCTATCGTAACGGAATATATGATGACTTGCGAGAAATCGTCGGAACAGAATTTTCTGTATGTTATTTTTTCACCCAACGAGTTTACCAAGGCGAATGACAGCGATATACATGAGGAAAGCAGTTATGTGCTGCCACGCGAGCTGTCGTATGAGGATTTCCAGAAGTGGTTGACGAAGAACAGAGGAAGGGATAAAGATATGAAGGTGGATATGAAACCATTAACGATTAAAAAATAGGAAAATGAAAATAAAAGGATTTTTAAGCTATTCTACTCAGGATGATAAGTTTTTTCAACGCAAGGACATTACAAAGTTGAAGAAAAATATTGAAGATTGCATACAAAAAGCATGTGGACGCAAGATACATATTTTTCAGTATGCGGAAAATATGCAAACCGGGCAAAGTTTGACGGATGAATTGAAAAGGGAAATGAAAGAAGCATCATTTTTTATTCCGATTATTACTCCGAGTTATTTTACGAGTGAACCTTGCAGAAATGAACTCGAATACTATACGAACTGTTTGAGAAAGGACAGTCGGCGTATATTCCCCATATATCTCACTGATATAAACCCGAATATTGCAGTATTTGATGAAGATGCAGCAAAGTTATACGGAAAATATTGTAAAAAAGACCTATATTACTGTGATTTAAGGGGACTAAGTATAAGTAAAACAAATTCGAAGTATGAAAAAAAGATTAAAGGGCTTGCCGAAGATATATGCAAATTTTTAAATCCCTTATTATTAAGAGAACTAACAGAACTCGAAAAAAAGAGTAGAGAGCCTTCTATTTTAATTTGCGGATTGGCAGGAGTAGGTAAAACAACTACAATAAATACTTTTTTCGGAGAAAAAGTCGGCAATGTTGGGCATACGGAAAGGGGAACAGATGAATTAAACTCATATAGATGGAAATCGGAAGGAGGTAATATTATCTTTTATGATGTTCCCGGATTGGGTGACGATAAAAATGAAGAGTATAAAAAAATTTACATCGACGTAATAAAGAATAATATTGATGCAGTAATTATTGTCTCTCCTCTTAGAAGACCGATTCCAGGCGCTACGATAGATAGCGCTGAACTACTTATAAAGAACAATTTTGCTCCTGATAAAATTATTTTCGGATGCAATCAGGTTAGCGATATACACTATGACGATAACGGTGAAACGTTACGAATCAAAGCAATAGAATCTCTAAACGGACCAACAGATGAAAAAGAAAAAAAAGTTATCGAAAAAGCAATGGATGAATTCTATAAAAACTTGACTAAACGTTTTCCGGATATAGGGTTCAAGAGAGAGCAATTTATTGAATATGACTCCTTTTCCGGATGGAATTTTTTTAAAATGTTCAATGCTATTGCAAAAGTTGTACCGGACGAGACCGCTCTAAAACTGTTGAAAGCAGTCAAAATTGCATGTAAGAAAATAGAAGATAAACAAAATAAAAAAAAACAGGAAAAAGAAAAAGAAAAGGCAAAAATCAAAGCAGATTCCACTATCACAGAAGAGGAAAAAGATAGGAAAATTAAAAAGATAGAAAAGGATATCAAAGAAATAGGAAAAGAAGTTTACACGTTCAATAAAGGACGAGAAACATTGTTTGATAATATTATTGCTAAAGTATCAGATTGGGTTGAAAGAACTTCCGAAACCATATCTGATTTATATCAGAACGCTAAAAACTGGTTTAATGATTTATGGGTTTAAATAAAGTTATATCAATGAAAAAAAGTAAGTTTAATTTATTATAAAAAATATATAAAATATTGTAAAATGAAAATAATTGTATCGAAAATCTTCCTTATTGCCTTTTGTATAGGCATCGGAAGTCTTGCCTTTGCGCAGGGAGATGAAGACTATGCCGTCGTTGTAGTAAATGGAAAAGCGGAGGTGGTGCAGCGGGGAAAAGCTACAATTAGAGAGTATAGTATAGTTGAAAAGGATGGCAAATTCGGTATCCTTCTTAATGACACCGAAACG
>JAIRZF010000092.1 GCA_031267385.1 Dysgonamonadaceae bacterium
CCAAGTAGCGCCTGTAGTTGAGCGGGGTAAGAATTTTCCGAGGGAATTTTAATCCGTCCCCCGGCGGTAATACTTGCGCCAACGCATGTTACTGTTTTTTTCTGAGCGTTTGTGTTCAAGCAGAAAAAAGACAGGAGAATCAATAAAAGATTCAATTTCCCCCAGATGAATCCGGGAGTTATACACTGGTAACGCCTATCGGCGTTCAAATTCCATTTGTCCGTCATGTATTTTAATATTTAAGTATTGATAGCGGTAAACCATAGCCGTTCTGCAAAGTACTTCGCCGGGCTATAATTTCGTCCATGTCTTCCAATTGACCGATGCAAGGGAGGGCGTTTTTTGTTGCATCTTCCAACATTTTCCAGGCTACATCGGAAGCAATCACACTGTCTCTCATCGTTGGAAACCCTTTGTTTGTGCCTGAAAGAACCGATTTTACAAAAACATCCACAAGAACGTCGATTTTTTTATCGTTGAAATCATCTGTTTTTGTAATGGTGGTATGAACGCCGTGCATATCGACCGTAGCCTTTTTGAAGTCGTGCGTCATGCGGGCAATCCCTTTGGTGCCGATTACGTCTACATAGCAATTGTGCGTCAGGTCTTTTGCCAGATGACCGTAAACAAATCCCTGCGTAATATCAAACACGACGCCGTTTTGAAACGTTCCGTGAACTTGCAGCCACCAGGGGTCGGCATAGCTCCACATCCGTATGCCCTGTGCGTGGTAGGTGGCGTAATCGCTGCCGGCGTACCAGCGTGCAACATCCACATAGTGCATTCCGCAATCATGAAAAGCAGGCCCTTCGGGAGCATGACCTTCCTGGGGCATGTGTCCCGGAGTCATGTGAGCAATCCGGACAATTGCCAGATCGCATATTTCGCCCGAACGGATAAAATCGATAATGGTTTTGTGATACCAGGCATTCCGGTTGAACAGGTTGACGGCAACCATCAAATTCGACTGCTCTACTTCGTTCAGCAGTTCCCATTCCGTGCGGATATCTTCGGCGACCGGCTTTTCGGCCAACACATGCTTCCCGGTTTTGATGGCTTTGCGTATCTGTTCCGGGCGCGAATCGGCCAACGTAAATAATCCGACAATATCAATCTCCCTGTCGGCAAATATACGGTCTTCGTTGTCGATGATTTCCACACCGGGAAAGGTTTGAAAAGCGATTTCCCTTGCTTTCGCGGATTTATCGCAGATATATACCAGTTCCAGAAGCGGATGATTGATTATTTCCTTTCCGTATTTTTGCCCCATGCGGCCAAATCCGATGACGCCTATTTTTAATTTTTCTTTTCTTTTCATTATAGATTGACGGTAATACTTTTATATTTAGTTGTAAAAATAATATTTTTAATGTCTGTTTTTTTGTCCAGGTCGAAAGAGATGATTTTTTCTTCTTGGGGAGCCAGTTCATAATGATGTACTTCGCGGGTTTGAATACCGTTGACAAACAGTTGGGCTTTTCCGGTATCCATCAGATTGCCGGTGTTCTTGATCCGGATTGAAGCTTTTTTCTTGTCGTAGACCAGGTTTTCTTCTATTCCGGAATAATCCAGTGAGAAATCGGCGGCATAAGCAGTTGGATAGTCGATTGTTCCGGTCAGGCCTTCCGCATCGGATCCATAAGCAACGCTGTCCTTGATGCGGTCGCCGGCACGGAAGGACGGGCTTTTTCCTCCGATATTAATCCTGAAATCGCCGGGTTCAACGACCCGGTCCATCTGATCATTTAATAATGACAGCTGATACGGCGTTAGCGTGAAGCTTACCTTTTTTGTTTCGCCCGGAGCAAGGGTAATACGTTCAAAATCTTTCAGTTCCATCACGCGTGTTTTGACGCTTGCATACATATCGGTAACGTAAAGCTGAACAACCTCATCGCCTGCCCTGTCGCCTGTATTCGTGACTTCAGCCTGTGCGGTAAGCGTTCCGTCTGCATTTACCCGGTTTTGCAGGTTGGCATATTTGAATTTGGTATAGCTCAAGCCATAGCCGAACGAATACAGGGGATAAAACTCCATATCCGAATATTCGTACCGTCTTCCGGAGGTTTTGAAGTTGTAGTAATCGGGAACCTGGCCTACGTGTTGAGGGAAAGTCATTGGCAAGCGTCCAGCAGGGTTGTAATCTCCAAAAAGGACGTCGGCCGTTGCATAACCGCCCTCTTGTCCGGGCAGCCAGTTGACTATTATTCCCTCACAGTGTTTGGCTGCATACGAAAGATTATAGGGGCGACCTGATTGCAGAATCAAAATAACCGGTTTTCCGGTAGCGCAAACCGCTTCCAGGAGTTTTTGCTGATCTCCGGGCAAGATTAATGTCGCTAAATCATGATTTTCGCCGGATGTTTTTTGATTGTTTTCGCCCGATTCGCTGTTAGAGCAGTCGCCCAGCACCAAAACGGCAATATCTGCCTGTTGTGCGGCATTTACGGCTTTTTCAATTGGAATGTTTCCGGTATGGAAGAAGTCGCAACCCTTTTCATAGATTACCTTTGTTTGCTTGCCGACGGCTTCTTTTATGCCTGTAAGTACGGATTTCAAGTGCGCTTTCGGCTGTTTTCCGGAATAATCGCCGAGTTGCAGGTCGTCGGCGCCGGGGCCAATGACGGCAAGGGTCTTTACGGTCTTGGACAAGGGAAGTATGCCGGCTTTGTTCTCCAATAAAACGATGGACTGACGAGCCGCTTCGCGCGCCGTTTCCCTGTGTTCGGGCGATTGCCATCCCGG
>JAIRZF010000103.1 GCA_031267385.1 Dysgonamonadaceae bacterium
TAATGGCTTTACGATAGATGAAAAAAACAATTTGCTTATCGGCATCAGTTCAAACAGCGACTGGCCGGTATATATTTTCAAACTCGACTGAACGCCGCATGCAAACACCGGCAAACATCAACAGCCGCATGAACACGAACGACGTCGATAAAAATCCACGCCGGCGGGATTTCGGCTGCGGAAATGATCAGACGGCCGGTAAAATGATTTATCAATAATTTAAATTTTAAAACAATGAAAAAGATTTTATTTACAACTTTTGCAGTAGCTGTCATCGCGGTGGCGGCAGGTTTGAATGTGATGCAAGGCAGAAGCGAAACGGCTTTGTCGGATGTGGCGCTGGCCAATGTGGAAGCTTTGGCAAATGGCGAGAATCCTAATTGTCCAAATGGTTGTTTGGCAGATGGTAATGGCTGTGACTGTAATGGTTGGTGGCCATGCTATCGAGAAGATAGTTGGTAAAGTTTGATTTGTGATGTTGCTTCATTAAGAGGCAACATCACATTCTTAAAAAATTAGATATCAAAGATGCAAGTTGTAAAATGAAAAGAATATTGTTATATTTGTCGCTTACTGCTCTTTGTTGGAATTGCACGCGCGATTCCAATATTGCAAAGTATCAAACAGGGCGGGATCATATTGTCCATGTTCAGGAGAAAATAAGGGAAATAAAGATAGAAGATGTATTAATCGGTTCATGGCCATTACTATATCTTATGAATAACTATTTATTTATAAGTGATTACAAATCGACGGACTGTCAAATTCACATATTCGAAAAAGATACGTTCAACTATGTAACCGGTACGGCAGAGGCCGGCCGGGGACCCGGTGAAATTACGAGAATGGGACATATTGCGATTGATGAGGAGAATCATATGTTTTACGTATCCGATCATGGCAAACAACAGATATTCGGTTATGATTTGGATAGCGTGCTCGCCGGTCCGTTCTACCGGCCGGAAGTGAAAGCAAGCCTGAACGGGGAAATGTTTCCTGAAAAGTATCAGTATATTAATGATACACTATGTATCGGTGTCACGATAGAGCGTCTTGGAAACAGTCAATTCAATAAAATCATGGCAAAATGGAATATGAAGACAGGGACGATTCAGCCCATGAAATACAGGCATCCCGATATTGAAAGGAGACGGATTACTTTTGCCGTATCCGTAGAGCATGGAATCTATGTCGAGGGTCATTCCTATTGTGACCTGATGAGCATTTGCAGTCTGGACGGAGAGTTGATTTATAACATCTATGGCAGAAACTGGAAAGACCGGATGTCAAACCGTACATCGTATTATGAAAAAATCGTCTTTTGCAACGACAAAATTATTGCGCTCTATTCCGGACAGGACACATTTTCCGAAAACATGCACGAAGCATTGCCGTCGAAATTTCTTGTATTCGATATTCAGGGCAATTATCTGCAAACGATAGAAACAGGATACCGGATAGTTGACTTTTGCCATGACCGGGAAAACAACCGGCTCATCATGAGTCTGGACGACAATATCCAGTTTGCATATCTGGAACTTGACGGAATTGTATAATAAAGCCTTTCTTAAAAATCAACCGGTAAAACCCGTTTATATGAAATCAAAGAACCCGTTTATATTTTTCGTGTTAAGTATGGCAGCTTCCACTGCGTGCGAAAGCGGACATCTTCCCGAAAAAGCGATTATGACCATTTTTGCAGTAGCTGTCATCGCGGTGGCGGCAGGTTTGAATGTGATGCAAGGCAGAAGCGAAATTGCTTTGTCGGATGTGGCGCTGGCCAACGTGGAAGCACTGGCGGAGGAAGGCGGATCTCCTTGTGGTGGTCCTAAAAGTTCGTATACCGGCATGTGTGAAGCGCAGAACACCATCAATTGCAAAGATACGTATGGATGCCAATAATTTGAATCTTGAGAACAATTTGTGCGTATAGTTTTGTACAATGAAAAAGAACAGGTATGTGTGCATAATTTTAATGCAATATGCCTGTTCTTATTCACTTGCTTGAGAATGGCTGCAAACAGTCAGACATATAAGAAAAAACGATGAAAACAAAGAACAGATTATTATGCTACTTGACAGTGATTATCCTCTTTACAGGATGTCATTCGGGAAACAGGACGATCGAGCCGGATATCGATATGGAAGATATTGATTTCGAATCTTTTTCCGTAACTGAGGTAGAGGAATTTCCCGAAACGGTTGTTCGGAATAAAGAATACATCAATCTGGACGGTTCGAAAGAAGAAATGCTATTCGGATGGATTGATAAAATAAAAATTATCGACGGAAGAATATACGTGCTGGACAAGCGCATGCGAAAACTGCTCGTGTTCGACATGTCGGGGGCCGGTATCGGAACTGTGGGGAAAAGAGGACCGGGCCCGGAAGAATATCTAAATATAAGTGATTTCGACGTCAATACGAAAGGAGACATTTATTTTGTCGACGGTACGCACGATGACGACCGGCTGTTTGTCTTTGATAGAGATTTGCGGTTTGTTTACGTAAAAAAACTGCCTTTCGAAACCGACCTCGTCAAATGTCTGCCCAATGACAAACTCCTGTTTGGACTTGCCGCCTGGAACAAGGGGATGAATGCACCCATGAAAATCGCGCGCACCGACATGAAACTGAAGACGGAACAGGCTTGGATAAAATATGACAGGGATGTAGATGTAAACGCATGGGTGTCAGACTGTTTTTTCATCAACGTAAAAGGCTGTATACAGTACAATAAACAAATAGACAATCTCGTCTATGAAATTTCACCGGAAGGACTGTTGATTCGGGCTTACCGTTTTGATTTTGGACGTAGAAACCTGCCCGACATATACCGGAAAGACATTGGCGAAAACTGGGATGAAGTGCAGAAATATTGCTTCCTGCTGAACTTTGCCGTGATAACACGCAATCATATAGCTGGAACTTTGCAGGACAGGCAACAGATAAAAGCGTTCATCGCTGACCGGAACACTCGAAAACTGTACACGCAAAAGAATCGTTCAACCATGCCGAACATGGATATAATAAGCAATATGAGTGGATATTTTGATGATCAGGTCATCTCGTTTATTTACCCGGGGAAATATGAAGACCTTGAGCGCACAACCTTGCCGCAGGATGTAAAAAAACATGTCCGGGATGAAAATTTCACAGTCTGCCTTAGTTTTTTACAATAGATTATCTCCGCCGGCGCGCACTTGCGGGTACGTGCCGAACCGTACAGGCGATGTCATGCTGCCGGCACGGAACACGCTTATAAAACGCTTGAAAAAAACGACAGCAGTATTTTTTGAATTTATTTTCCGGATTAAGCGGTTTATTAAGCACTTTTTTAAGTGGTCCGTATGTATGTTTGCAAAAAAATAAAAGTGAAATAATATGTCGGTTTGATCTTTTACACAAAAACAATAACTTTGTAATTTGAAAACAGTAACAGATATTAATTTTAAAAAATTATGGCATCAGACAATTTGATTTCTGTCAGGAGTTGTCCAAAGATAGATGATACATTGCCGGCTGTCGCCCGCACATATTCCGTCCCATCCGGGACGGGGCGTGAGATGGAGGTTTCGCTTTCTACCGACATATTGTCCCTCACGGGACAAGGCTCGCATGTTTCCCGTCCCGTCAGCGGACGGAATGTCGGTAGAATTGACAGTTGCAACCCCGGTCATTCGTCCCGTCAGGGACTTATTTTTAATTTTGGAATTGCTTGTAAAACAGCAAGATAAGATGTTGTTTTTGTTTTATGGGGTACGATTTGGGGCTTCTTCGGATGTCGTTTTTGGCTGCCTCTGACTAC
>JAIRZF010000124.1 GCA_031267385.1 Dysgonamonadaceae bacterium
ATAGATTTATACTCTTAAATACTGATGGTCATATGAAAAGGTTTATTTTTTTAGTTAGTTTAATTCTGATCTGTTTTTCCTGCGAACAAAAAGGAAAATACGGAATAATAGGAGTAGTCACTTCTTCCGATATGGAAGGAAAACAGGTCTACCTGGTGAAATACAATGATGCCGGTGTCGAAAAATGTGATTCGACCCGGATAAAAGATAGCTGGTTCTCTTTTGAAGGTATTCAGGAAATACCGGAATTGTATTATATCCGGGTGGAAAATGGAAATACCATGAAAAAACGTGCAATTTTGCTGGAACCTGGAGCAATTGTCGTTACCATATTAGATAATATAATAGTGAATGGAACTCCTGCCAACGATGCATATCAGCAATATCTGGAAGAACAGGCATCCATCGACGACAGATTGGATGTCGTTTCAACCAAGATCGAAGCAGAGCAGGATACGGAAACTTTTACAGAAGAAAGAGAAGCGGAACTCAACAAAGAATACGACGCCATTTATAAAGAGAAAAGAGAATCATATGCCGGATATTTCTCTGAAAACATCAATAATCCATTAGGCGCAGAAGAATTTGGAGTGTATGGAAGACGGTTGGAGCCGGAACAATTAGCCGTCGTGTTGAGCAAAGGAAATGAAGCGTTCAAGACCGGTAAAATCGGTATTTTCTATCAGGAGCGCCTGGATGCAGTCCAGAAAACGGCTGTTGGGCAGCAGTTCGTGGATATTATTTCCAAAGATCCTTCGGGAAACGCGATTTCTTTGTCGGACTATGCAGGGAAAGGAAAATACCTGCTTGTGGATTTCTGGGCATCCTGGTGTGGCCCTTGTAGAAAAGAAATGCCGGTGATGGTGGAGTTGTATCAAAAGTATAAATATAAAAAATTTGAGATTGTAGGATATTCTTTAGATAGAAATGCGGCAGCCTGGACGAAAGGTATCGAAGACCTCAATATGGTATGGCCTCAGATGTCGGACGTGAATTTCTGGCAATCGGAACCCGTAAAAAATTATGCCGTGCCTCATATCCCATACACCATCTTATTAGACCCTTCAGGTACCGTTATTGCAAGAGGATTAGTCGGTAATGAGTTGAAAAACAAGCTGGAAGAAGTGCTAAAATAGTTAAAGGTGTAATTTTATTCAAATATGTTAAAATAGGTTGTATCTATTTAATTCGGTGGTTTGCAGTTATTTGAGTTTTTTTACAATGTGAATTTTCCTGTGAAGCTATAAAAATATGTTATATAATATGTTTTTTTATTTGGAGAATCGTAAAAAAACGTTCACCTTTGCACCGATAACCTAAAACAATCTTTTTGCCTTAAAAAGACTAATGCCTATTAAAAACTGAATAAAAAGGTTTATTGAGAAATAGACCTTTTTGTCGTTTAAAAGAATTACAGTATCTTTGCTCCTCAAAATTTTTCAGCCTGAATTACATAAATGAAACATATTCGTAACTTTTGTATAATTGCTCATATCGACCACGGTAAAAGTACTCTGGCCGATCGTTTGTTGGAATATACCCAAACCGTTGAAGGAAAAGATTTGCAAGCTCAGGTGCTTGACAATATGGATCTGGAACGGGAACGGGGGATTACGATCAAAAGCCATGCAATACAAATGGAATATGTTTATAAAGGAGAAAAATATATTCTGAACCTGATTGATACCCCGGGACATGTCGACTTTTCATACGAAGTTTCGCGTTCCATTGCCGCCTGCGAAGGCGCTCTCCTCATTGTGGATGCAGCTCAGGGAATACAGGCTCAGACGATCTCCAATCTTTATATGGCCTTAGAACATGATCTGGAAATTATTCCGATCCTGAATAAAATAGATTTACCCAGCGCTATGCCGGAGGAAGTAGAAGACCAGATTGTGGATCTGTTAGCTTGCCCGCGTGAAAGTATCCTGAGAGCCAGTGGAAAAACCGGAGAAGGCGTTTACGACATCCTGGATGCTGTCATTGAACGTGTGACTCCTCCCAAAGGAGATCCGGATGCACCCTTGCAGGCTTTGATCTTCGATTCTGTGTTTAATCCGTTCAGAGGAATTATAGCCTATTTTAAGATCATGAGCGGATCGATCCGGAAAGGTGATCCGGTGAAATTCGTTGCAACAGAAAAAGAATACGACGCCGATGAAGTCGGTATCCTGAAATTAGACATGTCTCCCCGTGAAGAAGTGACTTGTGGCGATGTAGGATATATTATTTCCGGCATCAAGACTTCGAAAGAAGTAAAAGTCGGAGACACCATTACCCATGTAAAACGTCCGTGCGGTAAAGCGATCGAAGGATTTGAAGAGGTGAAACCAATGGTTTTTGCCGGATTATATCCTATTGATAGTGAGGATTTTGAAAATCTGAGAGCCTCTCTGGAAAAATTACAGTTGAATGATGCTTCACTGACTTTTCAGCCGGAATCCTCCGTTGCCCTGGGTTTTGGTTTCCGTTGCGGATTCCTCGGACTACTCCACATGGAAATTGTTCAGGAACGGCTTGACCGGGAGTTTAACATGGATGTGATCACAACAGTGCCGAATGTATCGTACAAAGTATACGATAAGCATGGAGAATGTAAAGAAGTTCACAATCCGGCAGGATTACCGGAACCCACGCTGATTGATCATATTGATGAACCTTTTATACGGGCTTCGGTCATTACAAGTACTACTTATATCGGTCCGATTATGACTCTTTGCCTTGGAAAGCGAGGTATTTTGGTTCGTCAGGACTACATTTCCGGGGACAGGGTTGAAATTATCTATGACCTGCCCCTCGGAGAAATTGTAATTGATTTTTACGACAAACTGAAGAGCATTTCCAAAGGATATGCCTCTTTCGACTATCATATGCATGACTACCGTCCGTCAAAACTGGTGAAGTTGGATATTCTGTTGAATGGAGAACCTGTAGATGCGTTGTCCACCCTGACACATGCTGATAATGCCGTCAGTTTTGGTCGCAGGATGTGTGAAAAATTGAAAGAGTTGATACCTCGTCAGCAGTTTGACGTAGCCATACAAGCCGCCATCGGAGCAAAAATTATTGCCCGTGAAACAATTAAAGCCGTCCGTAAGGATGTAACCGCCAAGTGCTATGGCGGCGATATTTCCCGTAAACGAAAACTTCTTGAAAAACAAAAAGAAGGCAAAAAACGAATGAAACAAGTCGGTAACGTAGAAGTGCCGCAAAAAGCTTTCCTGGCCGTCCTGAAACTGGATTGAAAACTCATAACTTAAAACTTAAAACTTACAACTTATAACTTATAACTTAAAACTTATAACTTACAACTTACAACTGGGAAAAACAACCTCTTATTGACCGGTAACGGTAAACGAAATTTTCTCTTTGATGTCCCTCGACGATGCGCCGACTTGCAACTCAAAGTCGCCCGGTTCCACTACGCGCCGGTTTTCCAGGTTGACGAACGACAAATCGCGCAACGTAATCCGGAACGTGACCGTCTTTGTTTCGCCGGCCTTGAGCGTGATTTTCTCGAATCGCCGCAGCCGCTTGACGTCGGGGATGAGCGAGGCGTAGAGGTCGCTCGAATAAAGCTGCACGGTTTCCTTGCCTTCGCGCGCGCCCGTGTTTTTTACGTCGACCGAGATTTCGATTGCTTCCTTTGATTCCACCGGCAACTGCGATTTGTCAATCCGCACGTTTGCATATTCAAAAGTGGTGTAACTCAGTCCGAAACCGAAAGGATATTCTGGATTGTAGTCGCCTTCGTAGTTGTAGGCGCCCGCTGAAGGTTCCTGTTCTTCGGCATGCTTGTGATAATAGGGCGCGAGCGAGTTGGGGAAAGCGGGATAGGTGTAGGGGAGTTTTCCGGACGGGTTGACGTCGCCCGCCAGAACGTCGGCCAGCGCTTTCGCTCCGTGAAGACCGGGCAAATAAGTTTGCAGAATGGCGGCCACCTGCGACGAGAAGCGGGAAATGATGCGCGGACGGCCTTCGCTCAACACGACAATCACCGGTTTTCCCGTTTTCAGCATGGCCTGCGCCAGTTCGGTTTGCAGGTCGTTGAGGTAGAGGTCGTCCAGGTCGCCGGGTTTTTCGCAGTAGGAATTTTCACCCAGACAGAGGATGATGCAGTCTGCGTTTCCGGCGGCGGTCACCGCTTCGTCGAAACGGTCTTTGTGTTCGGTATCGTAGCGAATATTGTCCGTGTAGCTTACGCCCGGCACGTGGCGAATGTTCGCGTCGCCGAACCGCTGCCGGATAGCGGTGAACAGGTCGGGATATTCGCCGGCGAACTCATCGACCTTTTCGCCCTGCCACGAGAACGACCATCCGCCGTTCAGCGCCCGCTTGCTCACGGCGTTGGGGCCGGCGACGAGTATTTTTGCGCCCGGCTTGAGCGGCAGGACGCCCTTGTCGTTCTTCAACAGCGTAATGCCGTCGGCTGCCGCATCGTATGCCGCTTGTTGGAAAGCTTCGGAATGAAATTCGGGATAATCTTCGGCAAAAGTATTCGGCGCGTCGAATAGATTCAGCTTGAATTTCAGTGTGAGGATGCGCGTCACGGCGTCGTCAATCCGTGCGAGCGGCACTTCGCCTTCATCGACTAATTCCTTGAGCCGGGTGCAAAACTCCTGATAGTCGTAGGGAATCAGCGACAGGTCGATACCGGCGTTGATGCTTACCTTGATGGCCTCCTTCACGGAAGGGACGAGCCGCTCGCGGCGATGCAGGTTGTTGATGTCGCCCCAGTCGGAAACAATCAGGCCATTGAATCCCATTTGTTTGCGCAGCAGGTTGGTCAGGAGTTCGTAGCCGGCGTGCACCGGCAATCCGTTGATGCTTCCCGAATTAATCATCGCCGTATGCACGCCGGCGTCCACTGCCGCCTGAAACGCGGGGACGTGGTATTCCAGCAGCGCGTGTTCCGGAATATAGGCCGGCGTGCGGTCTTTGCCGCTCACCGGCATGGAATAGCCCAAAAAATGCTTCATGCAGGCGGCCACGCGTTTGGCGCCGGCCACGTCATTGTCGTCACCCTCATAGCCCTTTACGAGTTGGGCGGCAAAGACAGACGCGAGGTAGGGGTCTTCGCCGAAGTTCTCGTACTGCCGCGGCCAGCGCGGGTCGGCGCCCAAATCGAGCACTGGCGAATAGTTCCACGGGATATTGGCGGCTCGCATCTCGTAGGCGGTCACTTCGCCCATGCGCCGGGCGTGGCCGGGATTCCAGGTAGCAGCCAGGCCGATTTCGTGGGGAAAGAGGGTAGCGCCCGCCACGTAAGTCGCGCCGTGGATTTCGTCCAGCGCATACAGCGCCGGTATTTTCAGGCGCGTTTCCTTCAGGGCTATTTCCTGAATTTGCGCGACGGCGCGGTTCCACCATTCCAGTGAACGTGCACGGTTGTTGGTCGTATTAAGAATCGACCCCACGTGATAATTGAGCATTGCGTCGCGCAACTTGTCGACGTCTAATTCCACCGTGCTGGTGGGCGGCGTGTCTTCGCCCTTGCACAGCATGTCGACGCTAACCTGCGCCATTTGCCCGATTTTTTCTTCCAAAGTCATTTGCGACAGTAAGTCTTTCACCTTTTTGTCTGTCGAATCGCTCTCCTGCCTGCCGCAACTTGCGAAAAGCAGCGTGATGGCCGCTAAGGCCAGATAACTGATAGGATGAGTCATTTTTTTGAATTAAGAATTGTCCGATTATTAAATGAGTACGCAAAGGTAGAGTTGCGAAGGAATATAAAAAATGATATATATCAGAAATATCTTGAGCACCCCGACTTAAAACCTAAAACTTAAAAACTTACAACTTACAACTTACAACTTACAACTCATAACTTACAACTTATAACCGGTTCCCCGAACAGTGTTGCAGCCGAAGCATCTGTAATTTCAACCTTGACCGGATCTCCTACGCGGTAGTTCTGTTTATCAAAAATGACCACCTTGTTTTGTTTGGTTCTTCCGAACAGTTGTTCTCGGGATCGTTTTGAGAATCCTTCAACCAAAACTTCAAAAGTTTTTCCGATATCTTTTTTGTTACTTTCCAAAGAAAGTTCCAGTTGTAAAGTTATAATCTCTTCCAGACGGCGGATTTTTATATTTTCCGGGACGTTATCTTCCAGATGTTTGGAAGCATATGTGCCCGGTCGTTCGGAATATTTGAACATAAAAGCAGCATCGAATCCGACTTCACGCATCAAGGAAAGGGTATCCTGATGATCTTCTTCCGTCTCAGAATGGAATCCCGCAAAGAGGTCTGTTGTGATGGATGCATCCGGTAAAATTCTTTTAATTGCCGCAATTCTGTTTAAGTACCATTCCCTGGTATATCTCCGGTTCATGGCCTTAAGTATTCCGGAGCTTCCCGATTGAGCCGGAAGGTGGATATGGCTACAGAGATTATCATATTTCGCGATGATTTCCAATGTCTCATCACTCATATCTTTCGGGTGGGAAGTCGTAAACCGGATACGCATGTCCGGCGCTGCCAGAGCCACTTTTTCCAGTAGGGTAGGGAAGTTGACTTTTTCATTTCCATCTTCATATAAGTAAGAATTGACATTTTGACCCAAAAGAGTGACTTCCTTATAACCTTCTTTCCGGAGAGCTTGTAGTTCATTGAGGATACTTCTTGTTTCCCGGCTCCGTTCACGTCCTCTGGTGTAGGGTACAATACAGTAAGTACAAAAGTTATTACATCCCCGCATGATGGAAATGAAACCGGATAGTTTATGTCCCGAAATTTTCAGCGGCATAACGTCTTTATAGGTCTCCGTTGTAGATAATTCTACATTGATTGCTTTTTCTCCTTTTTCTACCGCCCCGATGAGATTGGGAAGATCCATGTACGAATCCGGCCCTACCACCACGTCGGCATGGCGCTGTTCAATCAATTCTTCTTTAACCCGTTCTGCCATACATCCGAGAACTCCTACGATCAGATTTTTCCGTTTCTTTTTCATGGATTGGAAATATTGCAATCGTGACAAAACCTTTTGTTCCGCATTATCCCGGATTGAACAGGTGTTGACCAATATCGCATCGGCCTCATTCAGATTTTCAGTCGCTTCAAAGCCATCCATTTGCATGATGGATGCAACCACTTCACTGTCGGCAACATTCATCTGACAGCCATAAGTTTCAATGAAAAATTTTTTAATTTGTTTTTCAGAAGTCACAGATTTAAAGTCTGTTTTCTGCTCATTATTCATCATAATTTTGAATTTAGTATTTGTTTAACATTTATTAACCACAAAAATGAGTTTTTTATTGCAAAAAATTTGTCAGAATAAAAAATGGATGTATCTTTGCTGTTGAAAAACGTAAAATTTTTTCATAGTTAAGGTTTTGGTTAAATGGGTTAGGGGTGGCTGTGAAGTCATCCCTAATATTTTTAAATGGATTGATATTGCGTGATTCATTTATTTTTACTAAATTTGGACTGCAAAAATAATGATATTTTATGGATAAGCTGTCAGATTTTGTTCCTTTATTGATTATAATTGGTTCTGTGATTGTTTCAATAGTTCAGTCTTCGAATAAAAAGAAGGCCGATCAGGACATGAAAAAAACGTCCTTACCTCAGGGTATTCCAATGGAAAAACCTATGAATAAACCGGTTGTTAACTTGCCGAAAATGAAGTCGTCAGCAGTTCTTCCGACTCCTGAAAAAACAAAACCGGCCTTTTCTTCATTTAATCCGGAAGTAAAACGATCCGTTTCTTCTGTTCCGGCTAAAAATCTATTGGATTCCGAGATTGCAGATGAACCGGGATTTGTATTTGATACGACAAATGCAGATGAGTTGAAAAGGGCTGTAATCTATTCGGAAATATTTAATCGAAAAGAATATTGATGAATCGGTGAATAACCGGTATTCATCAGTCTTATCTTTTTTTCAAATTCCCAATTTAAATCGTTACCTTTGCGGGAAAATTCAAAAAACATATAAAAATCACTATCATGGGTTTTAAATTTATGACGGCTGAGGAGGCTGCAGATCAAATTAAGAATGAAGACATCATTGGTTTTAGCGGCTTTACGGCCGCAGGATGTCCCAAAGTAATCACACAAGCATTAGCAGTAAAAGCAGAAAAAGAACATGAAACAGGTCGTCCTTTCAAGATTGGTATATTTACCGGAGCTTCAACAGGCGATGCTATTGATGGCGCTTTAGCCCGTGCTCATGCAATCAAATTCCGGTCTCCATATCAGTCAAGCGCTGATTTACGTAAGGAATTGAATAATCGTGATGCTCATTATTATGATTTGCACCTTTCGGAATTACCGCAATACCTGCGTTATGGATTTCTTCCGAAACCGACAGTCGCCATTTTTGAATGTTGCGACGTCACGGAAGACGGAGAGATTATTCTGACTTCTGCCGTTGGAATTGCACCTACTGTAGCTCATCTGGCTGATAAGATATTTCTTGAATTGAATCATTTTCATCCAAAAGCTTTGAAAGGGATGCATGATATTTATGAACCTGCCGATCCTCCTGTACGCCGGGAAATTCCGGTTTATAAACCGAGTGACCGGATTGGAGTTCCATACATTAAAGTAGATCCGAAAAAGATTGTCGGAATTGTGGAGACTAATTTGCCGAATGAAGTGGGTGGATTTACTCCTACCGATGAAGTTACAGAACAAATTGGTAAAAATGTTTCAAATTTTCTTACTTCGGAGATTGAGGCCGGTCGTATTCCTGCAAGTTTTCTGCCTGTTCAGTCGGGAGTTGGAAATGTGGCGAATGCGGTGCTGGGAGCGATGGGATCAAACCCCAATATTCCTGCATTTGAAGTATATACGGAGGTCATTCAGGATTCGGTTATCAAGCTGATGAAGGAAAACCGTGTGAAATTTGCCAGTGGTTGTTCATTGACTATCAGCGCTGAAACATTGAATGATGTGTATGCAGATCTTGATTTCTTCAAAGAACGGATCGTGTTGCGTCCTCAGGAAATCTCGAATAATCCGGAGATTGCCCGTCGTTTAGGTCTGATCGCAATCAATACGGCTCTGGAGGCTGATATCTTTGGAAATATCAATTCAACTCATGTCGTAGGAACAAAAATGATGAATGGTATTGGTGGTTCTGCTGATTTTTGTCGCAATTCATATCTTTCGATCTTTACTACTCCTTCGGTGGCTAAAGGAGGGAAAATCAGTTCTATAGTGCCGATGGTTTCTCATCTCGATCACAGTGAACACTCTGTGAAGATACTTGTTACGGAGTGTGGCGTCGCTGATTTAAGGGGACTCTCTCCAATACAGCGCGCGGAAAACATTATTGAAAATTGTGTTCATCCTCAATACAAAAAATTACTGAATGATTACCTGAATATGGGAATCAAAGGTCATACTCCGCAAAACCTGCAAGCTTGCTTTGCGTTCCACAATGTTTTTAACAAAACAGGGGATATGAGCCGGGTTGATTGGAACGATTATTAACTCAGACCTTCTATAAATCCATTTACGATGTCGATATTCATTGCTTGTGGGTTTTTGGGAAGTCCCGGCATGCGCATGATTTCTCCGGCGATAGCAACAATGAATTCAGCGCCGTTGTTTATGACGATATCGTTGATTTTCAGTTTGAATCCTTTGGCTACGCCGTATGCTTTGGGATCGGCGGAAAAAGAATACTGAGTTTTAGCAATGCAGACAGGGAAATGTTCAATGTTCATATTCTGAGCAAGTTTCAGGATCTTTTCCGATCGCTCATTGAATACCACACTGTCTGCTCCATAGATGTTTAGGGCTATTTTTTCCACTTTAGTACGAAGCGGATCGCTGTTTTCATAAGTAAACCTGAGTTTTTCGGATGGATTATTTGCAATAGTCTCAGAAACCAATTGCGCCAGTTCAATTGCGCCTTCACCACCTTGTGCAAACGCATTGTTCACTGCAAATCCGACTTCAATTTCATTGCAGTGGTTTTTCAGTAATGCAACTTCTTCGCCGGTATCTTCTGCAAACCGGTTGAAAGCGACAACGACTTCCTGTCCGAATTTCTTCAGGTTTTCAATGTGTTTGTCCAGGTTGGCAAACCCTTTTTGTAAGCCTTCGATACTTGGTTTTTTGATGTCTTCGACAGGAATTCCACCGTGCATTTTCAAACCCTGGGCTGTTGCCACAATAACTGTCAATTTAGGGTTCAATCCCGCTTTCCGGCATTTGATATTGAAGAATTTTTCAGCTCCGAGATCGGCTGCAAATCCGGCTTCCGTTACAACATAATCGGCATAAGTCATGGCCATTTTAGTTGCCAGGATTGAGTTACATCCGTGGGCTATATTTGCAAAAGGCCCACCGTGTACAAATGCTGCTGTATTTTCAGTTGTCTGTACCAGATTCGGATGAATAGCTTCTTTTAACAGTACGGTGATTGCACCTTCGATGCCCAGATCTTTTACTTTGAACGGTTTATTGTTAAAATCAAAACCCAACAGAATTTCTCCAATGCGACGTTTCAGGTCTGTGATATTTTTTGTCAGGCAGAGGATTGCCATGATCTCCGATGCGGGCGTAATGTCGAATCCGGTTTCCGTAGTGATGCCATTTGCCGACGATCCTAATCCGGTAACCATTTTACGTAAACTGCGGTCGTTTACATCCAAAACACGTTTCCAGAGAATTTCTTTGAGTCCCGTGCCGCAGACTCCCTGATTTTGAAATAAATAGTTATCTAAAAGAGCCGTGATCATATTGTGGGCGGAAGTTACAGCATGGAAATCTCCTGTAAAGTGCAGGTTGATGTTTTCCATCGGAAGGACTTGTGCATATCCACCTCCGGCCGCGCCGCCTTTCATCCCAAAGCAAGGCCCCAGAGAAGGTTCACGCAAAGCGACAATTGCTTTTTTTCCTATTTTGTTTAATCCGAGAGCCAGGCCGATTGATACGGTGGTCTTCCCAATTCCGGCTTTAGTTGGAGTAATTGCCGTAACCAGTATCAGGTTGCTTTTATTTACTTTGTCTTCATCAATTAGTTCTTCCGGGATTTTGGCAATGTATTTTCCATAATTCATTACTTCGTCGACGGGAATATTGATGTTTTCGGCGATTCTTTTAATTTTTTTCAGTTCAATACTTCTTGCAATTTCAATGTCGGTCTTCATGTTTCTTCAGTAATTCTTCCAGTTTAATTAATTCGTCTCTATATTGAGCAGCATCGAGGAACTCCAGTCTTTTTGCAGCTTCCATCATTGCCTTTTTTGTTTTTTCTATCGTTTTTCCCAATTGATCTTTGTTCATGTACTGAACAACCGGATCAGCTGCGATGTTTAGTTTTTTAGGCTCAATGTAAGCTTTGGATTCGATGGTATTTTGATTTTTTACCAGGGATGATTTTGTTGTCTTCCGTATTTGTTGCGGAGTAATATTGTGTTTCGCATTATAAGTCAATTGTTTTTCACGTCTCCGGTCGGTTTCTTCTATTGTTTTTTGCATGCTGTCCGTAATTTTGTCTGCGTAGAAAATAACTTTCCCATTGATATTACGGGCGGCACGTCCTGCAGTCTGCGTCAATGAGCGGTGTGAACGCAGGAACCCTTCTTTATCGGCGTCAAGAATTGCGACAAGAGAAACCTCCGGCAAATCGAGCCCTTCACGAAGCAGGTTAACACCGACCAGAACATCGAATTCTCCTTCCCTCAGTTTTTCCATGATTTCTATCCTGTCGAGTGTTTCCACATCAGAATGGATATAAGCGCAATTCAATCCCATTTTTGTGAGGAAATTTGTTAGTTCCTCAGCCATCCGTTTGGTGAGTGTCGTCACAAGTGTTCGTTCTCCATCCTCCGTACGCACTCTGATTTCTTCCATCAGGTTGTCGATTTGATTCAGGCTCGGTCTCACTTCGATCGGAGGATCTAACAATCCGGTAGGTCTTACTACTTGTTCAACAATAACACCTTCGCTTTTTGTCAGTTCAAACTCGGTAGGAGTCGCACTCACATAAATGGTTTGAGGACTCAGGGATTCGAATTCTTCCAATGTGAGCGGACGGTTATCCATCGCGGCGGGAAGCCGGAAGCCATATTCAATCAGATTTCCTTTTCTGGAACGGTCTCCACCGAACATAGATCGGATCTGAGGCATTGTAACGTGACTTTCATCAATGATGGTAAGATAATCTTTCGGAAAATAGTCTAACAAACAGAATGGCCTGCTACCGGCGGGGCGTCCGTCGAAATAACGGGAATAATTTTCTATTCCGGAACAATAGCCTAACTCACGTACCATTTCCAGGTCGTAAGTAACACGTTCATGCAGGCGTTTGGCCTCTATAATTTTTCCTTGGGAATTAAAAAATTCCATTTGTTTTCCCAAGTCGATCTCAATCTCCCCGATTGCCTGATTGATACGTTCACGTGTAGTTACGAAAAGGTTTGCCGGATAAATGTGGTATTCGTCAAAAGAGGCTATTGTAACACCGGTCAGCGGGTCAAAACTGTGTATGTCTTCTATTTCATCTCCCCAGAACATGATACGTATAGCATGATCCAGATAAGCCAGATACACGTCCACGGTATCTCCTTTTACCCTGAAATTTCCCCTGCTGAACTCCACCTGGTTCCGTGAATATAAGCTATCTACCAGTTTTCGCAGGAAAGTATTCCTGGAAAAAACCTGTCCGCGTTTGATGGTGATCATGTTTTCCCTGAAATCTTCCGGATTACCTATTCCGTAAAGACAGGAAACCGAAGATACGATGATAACATCTCTACGGCCTGATAACAGGGCGGAGGAAGCCGAAAGCCTCAACCGTTCGATCTCGTCATTGATAGCCAGATCTTTCTCTATATAAAGGTTTGTACTGGGAAGGTATGCTTCAGGTTGATAATAATCGTAATACGAAACAAAATATTCCACAGCATTTTTGGGGAAGAAACTTTTAAACTCGGAATAAAGTTGTGCTGCTAAAGTTTTATTATGGCTTAATACCAAAGTCGGTTTTTTGACATCTTCAATGACATTTGCGATTGTAAATGTTTTTCCTGATCCCGTTACTCCGAGTAATGTCTGATAGGAAATGCCCTGTTTTACTCCTGAAATCAGCTCTGTAATAGCTTCAGGCTGGTCTCCTGTGGGCTTGAAATCGGAAATAAGTTTGAAATCCATGTATTGAAGATTTATTTTTAATAATCTGCAAACTTAACTAAAAATAATTTATTTCGTAAAAAATTTGTGAAACTTAAACTTTCTTTGCAATTTTGTGTGTTTATTTCGACAAAAAAAGTTTTGAATGAATTATGCAATTATAGCTGCGGGAGAAGGTTCCAGACTTGTAAAAGACGGGATTGAACAACCTAAACCATTGGTGCGATTGAACGGAAAGCCTCTTATTGACAGGTTAATTGATATATTTCTTAAAAATGATGCCGGGTCAATTAATATAATTGTTAATGAGGAGATGGAAATGGTACAGGAGCATCTCAGGAAAAAGGATCTGAAGGCGCCTTTGAACCTGATTGTCAAGTCTACTCCCAGTTCGATGCATAGTTTTTTTGAGATCAGCCGTTTGTTGGGCGGAGGTAAATTTTGTCTTACAACCGTCGATACAATTTTCAGAGAAGATGAATTTTCCGGGTTTATCCGGTCTTTCATGGCGGATGAAGACCATGACGGAATGATGGCTGTGACAGGATTCATCGATGATGAAAAGCCTTTGTATGTGGCAGTGGATGATAAAATGGAAATTACAGGTTTTTTGGATGGTTCAGACGGTTCGGAGAAGTATATTTCGGGAGGAATTTATTGTCTGTCCGATAGTGCATTGCCGATATTGGACCAATGTATGGAAAATGGAATAGCAAGAATGCGGAATTATCAACGGGAATTAATACGTAACGGCTTGAAATTGAAAGCTTATCCATTTGGAAAAATAGTGGATGTAGATCATGCCGGAGATATTGAGAAAGCGGAACAGTTTCTGCTTTCCTGTGGAAAATAAAAAATAAGTCTTATGATGATAGAAATGGCCGGTATACGTCGGGGTAGCCGATATTCTCCCAATCATGTGGGAAATGACGCTGCAATTTTTAATTTGACTGTCGAATACCTCAAACAGAAGGGTTGCCTTGTAAAAGAATATACCGAACAGGAATTCCTGGAATCTGGTGTCAGGGAAGATATTATTTTTGATATGGTCAGAGATAAAAATGCCATCCAGAAATTAAAACAGGAAGAAGAAAAAGGGAAGCTGGTTATTAATTCCGGTTATGGGATTGATAATTGTACCCGGGAAAAAATGACGCGGTTGTTAGTTTCCAACGGAATTCCTCATCCGAAAAGCCTTATTGTGAAAACAAATGAGCCGCTTCCCGTAGATACGGAAAATATGGCAATGCGTTTTTGGATCAAGCGGGGCGATTTTCATGCCATTCACCGCGAAGATGTAACGTACACCCGTAATATTGAAGACGCGGAAACGGTATTGAATGAATATGCATTGAGAGGAATTGGAACCGCAGTACTGAATGAGCATCTGATTGGTGATTTGATAAAGTTCTATGGTGTTGCCGGAACAGATTTTTTCTATTGGTTTTATCCTAATGATTTGAATCATAGTAAATTCGGATGGGAAAAGATTAACGGGCAGGCAACCGGAATACCGTTTGATCTGGACCATTTGAAGTCTTTATGTGACGAGGCTGCTAAAGTTCTCGGTATTTATGTTTATGGAGGAGATTGTGTCGTTGATTCGGACAGTGCGATTAAGATTATAGATTTTAATGACTGGCCAAGTTTTGCTCCCTGTCGTTCTGATGCTGCGGTTCATATTGCGCAGTGTATTTACGATCAGGCAATTTTCCACAGAGAACGTAAATATAGTATTTCATATAAAGGTTAAGCCTATGTCAGAAAAATTACCCACTCTGGAGTCTACACTTAAATCGACAGATACAGAAGAATTTATCGACATCCATTTTTATCGCCCCATCGGCTATTGGTGGGCTTTATTTTTTAATAAATTAGGGATAACACCCAACCAGATTACCATAGCTTCCATATTTATTGGCGTTGCTGCCGGTGTTTGTTTTTATTTTAATGAATTGTGGATTAAAATATTAGGCGTCATTTTGTTAATCTGGGCCAATTCATACGATAGCGCCGACGGACAATTGGCGCGTATGACCGGTCGGAAATCCGAATTAGGCCGTATCCTGGATGGCACATGCGGTATATTGTGGTTTTTTGCCATTTACATTGCATTAGCATTGAATCAATTCCCGGAATGGGGATATTATATCGTGGCATTAGTACTTGTCTCCGGTTATTTCCATGGAATACAGACCCGTATGGCTGATTATTATCGCAATATACATCTGCTTTTTCTGAAGGGGAGGAGAGGGAGTGAATTGGATAATTCAAAAGAGGTGAAGGCCAGGTATGAAGCTATGAGATGGAAGTCGGGATTTATAAAGAAACTGTTTGAGTTGAATTATTTCGATTATACCAGGCAACAGGAAAAAATGACTCCCCGGTTTCAGGAAATGATAAATAAAATAAGCGAAAAATATGGGGGAGAAGTTCTTCCCGGATCTCTTCGTGAAGAATTCCGGAGTAAAAGTCTGCCGTTGATGAAATATACCAATATGTTGTCATTCAACCTGAGGGCGATAGTTCTTTGCCTCTCGGTGTTAGCAGGATGTCCGTGGGTTTATTTTGTTTTTGAAATTACGGTAATGAATATTATGTTGGCTTACATGGTATGGGCGCATGAGCGTATTTGCCGGGAATTTACGGAACGTTTGTGATTTATAAAACCGGACGAACCGGATACTTGACTTCTATAATTCCAATATTCCGTCCGGGAGTTCTAATTGAATTATTTTTTTCTTTTCATCGATTTCCAGTACAATTTCCTCTGATACGGGAATTAACAGTTCATTATTTTTATACTCCAATACAAACAGGATATTGATTGTCGTTTCATCCACGTCAAGAATTTGTCCTATCGTATTTTTACCGGCATCCTGTAAAGTAAATCCTATAAAATAATCCCAGGAATATATTTCAGAAGATGAATCCGGTTTCAGATATTGTTTTGGGAAATAGACTTCCATATTGGAAAATATTTTAGCCCGTTCTTCATTATCAATGCCTTTTAATTTTATAAATGCCAATGAATCGGACTTAAAACGATATGCTTCGATCCTGAACGGGACAAAAATCCCATCCGGTTCACAAACCAGAAAAGGGCACTCACTTTCGTCAAACGAATCATCAGTGAAGACAAAAGACAACTCACCTTTAATCCCGTGGGGTTTATTGAAATGGCCTATCTTAATTAAATCTTCGCGGGAAATCATATTCTCGTAATCCTTGCGCCTAACGCATTCAACCGTTTGTCGATATCCTGGTAACCACGGTCTATCTGTTCGATATTATGAATACGGCTGGTTCCTTCGGCGCTCATAGCAGCAATCAACAAGGCAATTCCTGCGCGGATATCCGGAGAAGTCATGTTTGCGGCGCGAAGTTTATATCTACGGGCGGATCCGATCACTGTTGCGCGGTGAGGATCGCACAAAATGATCTGGGCTCCCATGTCAATCAGTTTATCTACAAAGAACAGGCGACTTTCAAACATTTTCTGATGGATCAGCACACTTCCGTCGGCCTGAGTAGCCACAACGAGGAAAACGCTCAATAAGTCGGGCGTCAAGCCGGGCCACGGGGCATCCGCAATAGTCATAATAGAACCGTCGATGAAAGTATCTATGGAATACCGGTCTTGTTGAGGAACTACGATATCATCGCCATCCTGATCGACTATGATACCCAGGCGACGGAATGCGTCCGGAATAATTCCCAAATTCTCAAAAGACACATTTTTTATACGAATCCCGGAAGCAGTCATCGCTGCCATACCGATAAAACTACCGATTTCAATCATATCGGGCAGGATAGTATGTTCACACCCTCCAAGAGAATCCACTCCTTCGATCGTCAATAAATTTGATCCTACTCCATTGATTTGAGCTCCCATTGCCTGAAGCATACGGGTCAACTGTTGCAAATACGGCTCACAGGCAGCATTGTAAATGGTAGTTTTTCCTTTTGCAAGGACAGATGCCATCAGAATATTGGCCGTTCCGGTTACAGAAGCCTCATCCAGGAGCATATAAGTCCCTTTCAAACCATCGGAAGTCACTCTATAAAGTTGTCCGACCGAATCATATTCAAATTCTGCGCCTAACTTTTGAATGCCTATGAAGTGAGTATCCAAACGCCGCCGACCGATTTTATCTCCTCCCGGTTTGGGGATCAGGGCTTTTCCAAAACGAGCGACTAAAGGTCCCACAATCATGACAGAACCTCTTAATGAAGCGCTTTTCTTCAGAAATTCTTCGGATTCCAGATATTCAAAATTAATATCATTTGCTTGAAAAGTATACGTTCCAAGGGCAGGATGATCCACTTTCACTCCCATATCCCGGAGGAGGACGATCAAATTATTTACGTCCAAAATATCCGGAATATTATTTACCGTGACCTTCTCCGGAGTCAATAATGTCGCACAAATAATTTGCAAGACCTCATTTTTAGCTCCCTGAGGTACAATTTCACCGGAAAGTCGGTGTCCTCCTTCAATTATAAACGATGCCATGTTTTGACGTTTAACGTTATACGTTTAACGTTATACGTTTTGGCTTACGCACGACAAAACGTATAACGTAAAAACGTAAAACTCCACTCATTTATTCTGTCTTCGAGTTAAATTCTTATTTTTCTTCATCAGAATATCTTTCGATTCCGTCAATTTGGTAGATTCTTCATTCAGGACAATATGTCCGCCGGAAAGGTATTCCAGATCTTTGAAAATTTTAGCATCATCTACCACTTCTTTGTTCCAGGTCAGGAAAGATTTCTTCATGTGATTGGCTAAAAGGCCGATCAACTGTTCCCGGTTTTCTCCGGGTTCATATTCTTCAGCTTTTTTAATCATGTTTTCCAGATTTTTCCCATAGTGCTTGTACGCAATTTTCCCTTGACTGTAAGGTAATTTATCCGGTTTTGCATATAAATCTTCTTTTTTAACTATTTCATAAGGATAATCAATATCCAGGCTGAAATCCGACATGATAGCCAAATGATCCCAAAGAATGTGTTTAAAATCATTTACATCCCTGAGGTGTGGGAACATATTACCCATGATATTAATAATGGTGTTTGCACAACGTTTCCGTTCGTCCCGATCCGGGATTGACACGCAATGATCTACCATATTTTGAATGTTTCGGCCATACTCCGGCAATGCCAGTCGTTTTTCCTGTGTGTTATATCTCATACTTTTACATGATTTCAATAATTTTGCATCCATGACATTTCAATTTTTTTATTATCAAACGAATACAACGATGTCACAAATGTACTACTTTTAGTTTCAATATCCAAATATTACCTGATATCTCCCAGTACCTTATTTTTGGCTATTGTCGCCATAAATTCTTTAAGATAAAAAGGTTCAAAATAAGCGATATCCTCAAAACGCTTTTTTTCGTATGCTTTTTCAGACGAAAATCCCATGCAGGAAGCCAAAGGAACGACATCATCCAAAAATAAAGCGTCCGGAGATTTGATTACCGGCTTACATTTTCCCGAACCGTCTCCAAAAAATACCACTTTCCCTTTGGACAAATAATCTGAAAAAGAATTTTCGTCGATAATATCTGCCGATATATCGCGAGAAATCCGATATTGCCTGTCATAAACAGCAGTATAAACTTCCATTCTGCGGGCATCTATCATCGGACAATAAAAATCTGCAACAGGCTCATTTTCAAAAATATCCGGTCTTGTGCAAATAGCGGTATCCAATAGAATCTGTAATGTGGGAATCGCAATCAGGGGGATATTCAGCCCATAACAAAGCCCTTTCGCTTCCGAAACTCCAATCCGAAGTCCCGTGTAAGAACCAGGACCGCTGCCCACTGCAACTGCATCCGGCTTCAGATCGTTCGTTCCTGCGAATTCCATCGCTTCTGCCACAAACACGCCCAATAGGGAAGCATGCTGCGCACTCGTCGTGTCCTCTTTTGAAAAAAGAATTTCACCATTTCTGACCAAAGCAACCGAACATACTTTGGTTGATGTATCAATGTTAACTATACATGCCATAAATCGCCCGCAAAATTACATTTTTATGTTGGATTTTGATGTTTTTTTCAATTAAAAAACTAATTTTGCAGAAACAATAATATTTGCCCATGATTCAATCGATGACCGGATTCGGAAAATCAACTGCCGAATTGTCTAACAAGAAAATAAGCGTAGAAATAAAATCACTAAACAGCAAGCAATTAGACTTAAATACACGAATTCCAAGTATCTACCGGGAAAAAGAAATGCAAATTCGTAACACGTTAATGCAGTCTATAGAACGTGGAAAAGTGGATTTCCTGATCTATATTGAAAACGTTGATAAAAACATTTCTTCCCAGATCAATCAGGGAGCTGTTGAGAGTTATCATGAACAGATCAGGGTTATTGCCGGAAACCTGAATTTAGCGCTTCCTTCCGATCCTCTTTCCATAATCCTGCGATTACCGGATACCATTAAAACGGAATATTCCGAAGTGGACGACAGCGAATGGGAGGCTCTGAATAAAGCAATAGAAGATGCTTTGTCGCAGTTTGTTAATTTCCGTATGCAGGAAGGAGCCATGCTTGAGAAACTGTTCATCCGGAAAATTGAAAATATCGGTTCCCTGTCAAAAGAAATCGAAAAATACGAAGTCGAACGTCTGGAAAGAGTCCGCATAAAAATGCAGGAAGCCTTGTCTAAAATTGACAGCGGATCATATGATCAGAATCGTTTTGAACAGGAAATGATATTCTATATCGAACGTTTGGATATCAACGAAGAAAAGAACAGGCTTGATAATCACCTCAAATATTTCATGGAAACATTAAACTGTGAAAAAGCTCAGGGGCGTAAACTGGGCTTTATCGTCCAGGAAATAGGTCGGGAAATAAATACGATGGGATCTAAATCCAACCATGTGGAAATGCAAAAACTGGTGGTACAAATGAAGGATGAACTGGAACAAATCAAAGAGCAAATACTTAATGTTTTGTAAATCGAATGGGCGGAAAGTTAATCATTATATCAGCGCCTTCAGGCTCCGGAAAATCGACTATCATTAGTTATGTATTGTCGCAGGGAGTGAATTTGCAATTTTCAATCTCGGCCACAAGCAGAACACCCCGGGGAAATGAGCGACATGGAGTGGAGTATTATTTCCTTTCCGGGGATGACTTCCGCACAAAGATCAGAAACGGAGAATTCCTGGAATATGAAGAAGTTTATCCGGGATTGTATTATGGCACTTTGAAAAGCGAAATAAATCGTATCTTTGCAGAAGGCAAAAATGTCATTTTAGATCTGGATGTTGTGGGTGGGTGCAACGTCAGGAACTATTACGGAGATAAATCTCTGTCGATATTTATACAACCGCCTTCAGTCAATGAACTGAAAAAGAGGCTAGAAGCCAGAGGAACAGACACGCCCGAAACTATAGACAAAAGAGTGTCGAAAGCGAAAGCGGAGATGGAATATGCCTCACTATTTGACAAAATAATCATCAACGATAATTTAGAGAACGCACAACAACAGACATTATTAACCGTTAAAAACTTCTTGAAATCACAATGAAAATAGGTATTTTCCCGGGATCATTCAATCCTGTACACATCGGGCATTTAGCCATTGCAAATTACATTTGCGAGTTTGAAAATTACGACGAAATCTGGTTTTTAATTACGCCACAGAATCCGGTAAAAGGCCAAAATGACCTTATGCCGAAAGAATTCCGGCTGGAACTAATTGAAAATGCCATTAAAAGCTATCCGAAATTCAAGACCTGTACCATTGAGTGGGAAATGTCGCCCCCTACATACACTGTAAATACATTGCAGAAGTTGCGGGTTAAGCATCCTCTATATAAATTTGAACTCATCATCGGGTCTGATAACTGGGAAATTTTTCATCGATGGAAAGACTACCAGATGATCCTGAAAAACTTCAAGATAGTGGTTTATCCCCGTAAAGGGACAAGCAATATCGTGACCAATTATCCAAATGTCAGTATCCACAGACAAGCTCCTAAAATTGAGGTGTCTTCATCTTTCATCAGAAAAGTGTTTAGAAAAAGAAAAAACATTCGATTCTTCCTGCCGGAGGGCGCTTTCGAAAAAATAATTGAATCGGGATTCTTTGAAAAAGTAGAACCGGATGAAGAAAACTCACTGGATAAATAGTTCATATGTATATAATTTGTTCATAATTTCTTAAAGTTATAAAATATGATCTTGTCATCTCTCCTCAATATCCCGGAGAATATTTCCCGTTCAGCAATGAAAATAATAAAGCTCAAAAGCCAATTAATTAAAACGCTGATCACCAAGGGGAACTTCACCATTGCGGAGTTGAGCGAGCAAACTTACCTTAGCGCACCTACGGTAACCAAAGTCATCAATGAACTATTAGAAAACAAAATCATCCTGGATTTGGGGAAAATAGACACCAGCGGGGGAAGAAGGCCGAATCTTTACGGAATAAACCCCAAAAGCGGATTTTATCTGGGAGTTGAAGTAAACAGAAAATCATTGTCCATCGGCTTACAGGATCTTAAAAATGAATTTGTAAAAATTGACGAACACATCCCTTTCGAATTAGACGGAACTCACGGCTCTTTGGATGAATTATGTCTCCGGATTAACAGCTTCATCAAAGAATCCGGAATCGCTAAAACGAATATAGTCAGCGCTTGCGTAAACCTTTCCGGACGGATCAACTCCGTAAAAGGATACAGTTACAATTATTTTTATATTGAAGAAGATTCTCTGAGTCATACCATATCAACGAAAATCGGCATTAATACTTATCTGGAGAATGATACCAGAGCTATGGCTTTCGGCGAATACAATTGTGGTGTAGTGAACGGCGAGAAAAATGTTATCTTTGTTAATATGAGCTGGGGTGTGGGAATAGGAATAGTAAGCAATGGAAATTTGTACTATGGACATTCGGGCTATTCGGGAGAATTCGGACATAGCCCCCTTTTTGATAATAACATTCTGTGTCAATGCGGTAAAAAAGGTTGTCTGGAAACCGAAGTTTCAGGATGGGCGCTGGAACGTATTTTCAAAGATGCGGTTAAGAGTGGGAACTGTTCCCTGGTCGCAAACAAAGAAAATATCAACCGGATAGATCTGGAACGGATCATTGATGCGATCATAACCAGCGAAGACACGCTGGCGATAGATATTATATCGACATTGGGCGAAAAAATGGGCAGGTATATTTCCCTGCTGATCAATGTCTTTAATCCTGAACTGGTTATTGTCGGGGGTGTGATGTCGGCCGTAGGCGATTACCTGCTCTTCCCGATTCGCACCGCTATTAAAAAGTATTCATTAAACCTGGTCAGTCAAGATATGGAACTGAAATTATCAGAATTAGGATCGCGGGCGGGTGTTGTGGGCGCCTGTTATATTGTCCGCAACAAATGTCTGGAACAATTGTCTTAATAAATTGTCGCCTTTAAATGTTCGCCGGAGGACACAAATTTAGTAATTATTTTATTTTTTAAAGAAAAGAAGACTTTTTATTTTATTTTTAAAGATAAATCATTATATTTGCAGTGTAAATTTTAGTTCGAAAACCTACTTGTTTGACAAGTATATTTTGAACGCTGATAAAAAAAAGGTTATCCTTTATATTGTTCCGGCGCTTAATTTCGACTAAACTACTTTTGTATTAAACCAAGGCTATAGAAAATAGCCCGTGGTTCATTTCTACTAATAATTAAACGAATATGAAAAACAAATTTTTTGGTGGCATCGCCGCTTTAGCTGTAGCAACAACAGTTGCTTTTAATGTGCAAATGAATGTAAGTGAAAAGAACCATTTGCCGGATCTGAGTTTGGCGAATGTAGAAGCTTTAGCTCTAGGTGAAATCACGGAATCCGATTGTGATGGATGGTGCAGATACTCCGATTCTTGGGATTGTGTTTTAGTTACTAATTACGGAAATACTAAGACTTGTTATTATGCATATCCGAAATAATGTTGAGAACAAGTTGATATGTAATTCAAAAGAATGTATTCCAAATCAATTGACTCTAAGTGTCCGGTAGTGATATTATAACTAAGCAATATGTATTCAAAAACAAAACGAGCCGTCACTGCAAGCTATTGTATGGTAATGGACAGAGGTTATTGTCCCAATGAGGTAAGTTCTAAAAACCACCGGAATAAACGGTTAAAAATTATTGTATTGGGATCGTTGCTGGCGTTTTGCCTGACAAATGTGTATGGACAGGGAAACACCAAGCGTCACCCTGCTGAACCCGAAATGGTGTTTGTGGAAAGTGGAACTTTTCTGATGGGCACAGCCACCGGGCAGGGAGGACGCGAGGCCAAAGATACCGAAAGCCCACAGCATAGCGTAACGGTAAGCAGTTTCAATATCAGCAAATACGTAGTAACACAGGGACAATGGAAATTACTCATGGGTAAAGAACCTTCAGGAAACACAAAAGGCGACAACTTACCTGTTGAAAATGTAAGTTGGAATGATGCCCAGGAGTTTATTCGCTTCCTCAATACAGCTACAGGTAAGAACTATCGTTTGCCTACGGAAGCGGAATGGGAGTACGCTGCTCGTGGAGGAGCAAAAAGCAAAGGATACAAATACAGCGGTAGTAACAATCTAATAGACGTGGCCTGGTTCGACGAAGGTGGCTATAGCCTGAATCCTGTCGGCACAAAAATGCCCAACGAGTTGGGTATTTACGATATGAGCGGGAATGTATGGGAATGGTGCGGCGATTGGGCTGAGATATATACAGCATCGTCGCAACGCGACCCCAAAGGCCCCTCGTCGGGATCTTTCCGTGTGAAACGTGGCGGCGCCTGGCTCAGCGAAACAAGAGAATGCAGAGTCGTTCACCGTTCTTGGGGCAAGCCCAACGAAACTTTTGGCAAATGCCTGGGATTTCGGCTGGTACTTCCTTAAGGCGTTTTTAATACAGTATAATAAGTAAGCATCATAAAAAGCATGTCATATTAAAAACCTATCATGATGAACAAAAAAAATGTCGCCGGTATTGCTGTTGCTTTAATTTTTGTGATAGCAATTGTGGTTTCTTCATGCAATACGAATGATAAACGTTATTTTGCCGGTGAAGATACATTTAAAATGGAGGATCTGGAAACTTTCAAACTTGAAGGCGTCATTATGCAGTTTAACGATACTATAATGCATCCTGTAGGAATAGATGTGAAAGACACTTTACTCTTTTTGAAAAATCGTTCGACGGAATACGTTTATGATATTTATAATTTGAACAGTAATGAAAAACTAAACGAATGTCTGACAATAGGGCAAGGGCCTGATGAATTTATATTTCCGCTAATCATTCAATCCCCGGACGCCAATGTCCGGATATACGATAAAGGTAAAACAATCCTGAAAGAATATGTTGTTTCGGATTTGTTAGATAATCATTACCCTGTATCAATAAAAACCATTCCACTAGGGAATCACTCATCCGACAAAGCTGTTGTTTTGTCGGACGGCAACATTTTAGCCTCTATAAATACACTCCCCAGAGGTGGATTTGATTTATATGATTCTAATGGAATTTTTCTTGATTCTATTGGAAAATTTCCGGAATTTACTTCGAAAAATTTGTCTGACATGGAAAAAATACACTCTTTCCGAAACGGCTTTACGACAAATATGACCGACAGAATAGTTACCAGCTATTTGTATACCGACCTGATTGAAGTTTATGATTTTAAAGGAAATTGCATAAAAAGAATGCATGGGCCACATCAAATTGAACTTGCGATGGATCTCCGGTCAGCAGGCGGTGGTTATACAGGCGCACAAACAATAAAAGGTAAAACGTACAAATGTTATTCTTCTCCCGTTTATGCCGGGGATGAAGTTTTTATCTTGTATTTTGGCGAATTATGGGAAGATTATCAGGAAAGAGATTTTAAGATAATGGTTTTTGATTGGGATGGAAACCCGCTTCGAATGTATGAATTGGATACGCACCTGTTTACTTTTACAGTAGATCCCGAACATAGAATAATTTATGGAATAACCAATTCGCCTGAATACAGGATTATCAAATATAACTATTGAACAAAGGATAAATGAAATACACCTGAGCAAATTACTTTTGACACACCCTCAGAATGAAAAAAATGTATAAGCCGGTATCATTCGGATTGTCATACCATTTTTCTCAAATGTATCACTTTGATTGAGAGTTACAATAACTCCTTCATTCATATTCAGATCCTGCATAGCTTCTAATAATCCATTATATTCCCTGTCGAAATTTTCGTCATTTACAGTCAAACATACTTGTATAGCTTCCGTGACAAAATTCTTTTCCATTGTAATAAAGTCACACTCACCTTTACCTTTGTAATAGAAGATATCCTTGTATTTTCGACGCAAATGCAGAAATACAAGATTTTCTAACCGTCTCCCCATATTGTCATTTGTTGACACGGAATTTTCGGTATAAAGTCCCATATCCATCACATACACTTTTTTAGGATTGCGAGCCTGTATCTTTAATGAATGACTAAACATCGGAACGAATTCAAGTAAATAAGCATCTTTCAGAAATGAAAAATATTCCAAAAAAGTTGCAGGAGATTTTATATCAAACATTCCAACCAATTTATTCGCCGAAACGAGGTTGCCGGTATTGGTTATCAGGAATACTGTCAGTTGACGTAATGAAATGACATCCCGGATGGAATGTCTGATCGCTATATCTTTCATTAGTATATCATCTACCAATGTATTTAAGATGATGGACATTCCACTTTTAACATATTCAGGGATTCCACCTGCTTTCAAGTATTTCATAATAGCATCCTCTCCGCTATTGAGTTCTTTAAATCGTATGAATTCGGAATAAGAAAACGGAAACAATTCTATAGACAAATGCCTTCCGGTCAAGTGTGTTCCCAACTCTATACTGAGCATCGAGGCATTAGAGCCGCTTATAAAGACTTTGTAACCTTCCCGCAAAAGTTGATTGACGTACTTTTCCCAGCTTTCAACGATTTGTATTTCATCAAAGAAAAGAACCTTTATCGCTCTCTTTTCTATCTCTTTATGAAGACGGATAAAGTCATTTGTCTGAAAACCGGATAATCGTATATCATCGAAATTAAGATGTATAGCATCCTCATAATCCCGGCGAAGTAATTGCAGAAGCAATGTGCTTTTTCCACAACGACGTATTCCGGTTATTATAGTAGCAAATGAATCTACTATCGGAATTACAGCAAGAGCATCGCGTATAAAACCGGGATCCTGCTTCATGAAAATCTCTCTCTGTGCATCCATCACTGAGGCTATTTCTTCTTGTCGTATCATGTTCTCGTCATTTTTATTATACCTCTCGCCACAAAGATAACATATCTTTCATTATACTGAAAGAAATTTTTCATTTAAAATGAAAGAAATAATTTATCATATTGATTACAAATAACATACATATCCTATAAAAATTAATTATATCAAAAAAGTCACTTCAACTTCTTTTAATTCTGCTAATAAACAGTCACTATCCTCTTTTGTTGTCCGTTTACATTCCCCTGGCAACAAGTAGTTTATATCCAATTTCTCCTTGAACTATTTTTTTTTCAATAAAAAGTCGTATATTTGTGTATCAAAGTTTGTACATATAAATAAAATTGATTCCTTATTGACAGAATTAGAAGAACACCCATATACCGGAACCGGGAAGCCTGAACCGATGGAATACGGTCGTATCGAGCAGTGGTCGCGCCGGATCACTCAAAAGCATCGACTTGTATATTCTGTGGATGATAAGAAGATAACTGTTTTAGTTCTCTCTGCCGATGGACACTATGAAGATAAATGATAAAAACGAAGTGTGAACTGTGCTGGATATGAACCTTTACTCATAATCCCCTACTATCCAATATCTTAAAAAGAACAATTGCGTTACAGGTTACGATTTAGCGAAAAACATTTTTGCCTGTTTTTGGCAGCCGTTGACCGACTTTTGTCTGCATGTAACCTAGGTTCGAAGTTACAACTCTTTTTTGAAATATCAAAATAATTGAATATTAATTTTTTACGGTCAGTGTATTTCTGGCTACTATCGGCATAATGTTTACCGTGATATTATAGTGTTGCTGTATTTGTATCGGATAATTTAAAAATAAATATGAGAACTATTTATTCGGAGCATTGCAAGTTCCAAAATTTTATCTCGTAAATATCATCTAATGTGCAATAATATTATAAGTTTTTACGCCATTTTGCGCTTTAATTCGTCTTTTCATCTTTCACAATATACTGTATGTCAGATATATGATATTTTATTTTCACATTAGAAAGGGGAAAAACCTCATTTTTTCTTATAAGTTATAAATTCGGACTTTTCCATCTTCCGACCTTTGCAAAAAATCTTTGGATATGGATATTATCACTATTGAATCGCAGGCGTACAAAGAATTGGTTACAAAAATCAATACGATAGCCAAATTTGTAGTTACCATTCGGACAGAGGAAAAAAATCCCGACAATGAATGGGTGGACAGTTACGAAGTATGTACTTTCCTGAAAATCAGTGAACGGACATTACAACGATTGCGTTCCAATGGAATAATCAGTTATTCCATACTTTCCGGAAAAACGTACTACACCATTGCTGAAATCAAACGGATGCTCAATGAAAAACGTATCCGCAGCACCGATGAATGCCTTATGGATTTAATTCAAAATCACAAATTACATGCTGAACAAAGACGAAATACTAAAACAGACAAATAGTGGTTTGGATGTATTCAAACACTACATTTTGGGGCAGTGGTGGGTTGGTCGTAATTTTTTCAATCCGTTGTATGAAGACTGTAAAGCGTCCTGCATATCTATTACGACCGCAGAAGTCAATCTTATAAAATTAAGGACTTCGGCAACGACACTTTCAGCGGCGACTGTTTCGATATTGTCGGTAAAATCAAGGGCTTGGACTGTAACAGTTCAAAGGATTTTATCGAAATCCTGAAAACGATTAACAGAGATTTGTCGCTCGGCATTGACGAAAACGATACTTCTTTTGTCGTTTTAATTTCAACATCCGACAGCAAGCAAAAAAAACAGATAGAAAATACCCCTAACACTGCCCCTAAAAAAGCAAAGCCCTATTCGGTTGTTCCACAACCGTTTTCAAACAGGGAGTTATCTTTTTGGGGACAATACGGTATTATGCCTGAACTCCTGAAAACTTACAAGATTGTTTCATTGCGGGAATTTAAGAGCGAAAACAGCGAGGGCAAACCTTTTACTTTTCATTCAACCGACAATGAGCCGATATTTGGTTATCAGGCCAAACGGCACATTAAAATTTACCGTCCATTTTCAGATGTGCGCTTTTTGTATGGTGGTTTATTGCCCGATAATTATTGTTTTGGCTTGGAACAATTACCCTCAAAATCAGACACTTTATTTGTTGCAGGTGGCGAAAAAGATGTTTTGTCGCTGGCAGCAAAAGGCTTTAACGCAATCTGTTTCAATTCGGAAACAAGCTACATCCCTCCTCACTTGATTAAAAAACTATCTTACCGCTTTAAGCACATTGTTTTGTTGTACGATGTCGACAAAACCGGTTTGGAATCGTCCCAAAAACACGCACAGGGACTTGCGGACTTGGGAGTGAAACGGCTAGTTTTGCCTTTACAGGGTACGAAACAGGAAAAAGATATATCGGGTTATTTCAAACTCGGAAATATCCGCGAAAATTTTATGCAATTATTTATTGAATTTTTGGACAATCTGTATTCGGAAACAATGGCAATTCTCAAACCCTGCGAAATTGATTTCAGCACCCCACCCATTCAAATGGAAATGCTTGTGTCAATCAACGATGTGCCTCTGGGAACGCAAGGTAATTTACTTGGAATAACCGGCGGCGAAGGCACAGGAAAAAGCAATTTCGTAGGTGCATTGATAGCGAGTACAATTTGTGAAAGCAATGTACAAAATATTGATACACTTGGAACAAACATTCAGGCAAACACCGAAAAGCAAGCTATCTTGTTATACGACACCGAACAATCGGAAACACAACTCTACAAAAATATTTCAGGCATTTTAAGGCGCGGAAAATCGGAAAATATGCCTCCGTACTTCAAAGCCTACTGCCTGACTTCGATGTCGCGGAAAGAGCGTATGCAGGCGATTGTCCAGAGTATGGATAAATTTTATTATCAGTTCGGCGGTATTCAAATGGTGGTTATTGACGGTATTGCAGATTTGGTGCGTTGTGCCAACGATGAAGCGGAAAGCGTAGGTGTAATTGACGAACTCTATCGTTTAGCCGGTATTTATAAAACCTGCATTGTCTGTGTGTTGCATTTTGTTCCCAATGGTTTGAAACTTCGCGGTCATCTCGGCTCGGAACTCCAGCGCAAGGCGGCGGCAATCCTTTCCATTGAAAAGGACGAAAATCCACAAATATCTGTGGTAAAGGCGTTGAAAGTACGTGATGGCAGTCCGCTTGATGTTCCATTGGTGCAATTCTCATGGAATAAGGATTTGGAAATGCACACCTACATTGGCGAAAAACCAAAAGAGGAAAAAGAAAAACGCAAAGAAACTGAACTTATGAGTGTTTCCAAAACGATTTTTGCCAATCAACGCTTTTGTACTTATGTCGATTTATGCGAATAGATACAGCGGCTTTTAGATGTAAAGGAGCGCACTGCAAAGAGTTACATTAAATTTATGAAGGACAGGGAAATTATTTTGCGCGACCCTTCCAATCAGAGTTATTTCATTATCGGTCATATCTAAAAAAACAGGCTTATGTTTATCGAAAAGGAATATTTGGACAGGTGGTTTCAAAAAATCATGGAACGTTTTGACCGCTTGGAAAACAGTCTTGTGAAGCCACTACCCGAAAGGGAGCGGCAAATGCTCGACGGCGAACTGCTGCTTGATAATCAGGACTTGTGCATAATGTTGAATGTGAGTAAACGCTCGCTTCAACGCTATCGAAGTTTGGGTTGGCTACCATTCAAGCAAATAGACCAAAAAATGTACTACCTGAAATCCGAAGTGGAAACATTTATCAAGGAACATTTTGAAAAACGCTATAAATCAAAAAAATAGTGAATTATTTATTCACTAACAATACATATTTTCCATCAAATTTCTGTCAATATGCAATAATTATTGATGGAAATTTGAATTATATGATTGATTAAAAAATGTTTCAAATAGAAAAGAATAAGTATCCAAAAGTCCGATTTTCACACTCTTAAAAATCAATTCTTATTTGCTTGTTCATTCCATCCGGAAAGTCAATTCCGCAAAAGCGCAGAGCCTCTTTATAGGTTATACCGTTATTTGTCATTTGCATAAAATGTTCGTAGATTTTGGGCTTGTATTCTTTGAGAAAATAGAAACGACGGTCGCCTTTAATATGGCAGCCAAAGGAGCAAAACATACAGCCTGTGCGCCGCAAACCCAAATCGTAAATGGGACTGTATGGCAAATTAAACCTGTGAATATAAGCCCAAATATCGCTTTCTGTCCATATAGAAAGCGGATAACTCGCCGTTTTATCCATATCAAAAAGGTTGCAACCGTGCTGTAACCATTTTTGCAGACGCAAACGACTTTCGCCTGCCATTGTGCCGATAATTGGAAACAGCCCTGTTTGCTTTTGGAATTTGGCAAACGGTTTCTTTTTCAGGAAATAACAGCACTTTTCCGATACATCAAAAGGCGCATTTATCAGGAATTTCCATCTTTCTGCAATTTTACCAATACCGTTAATGCTTCCGTTCAGGCGGATATTGCGTAGTTTTTCGCTGTTCGTGTGTTTGGCTTGTCGAATATATTGACTTTGTTCCTTACTAATGAGCGGAAAACCGTATTTCTCAATCAGTTGCTTAATATGAATTTCAGGGTGGATAACGATTACATTGTCCGTTTCACGCACAAATTTCACGACTTCGGGATATTCGTTACCTGTGTTGCTAAAGACTTCGGGAATGGCGTTATCCACGAAACGCCGGATAATGTCCAGCATTACCCCGCTGTCTTTTCCACCTGAATAGGAAATGTAGGCTTTTCTGTCCGTTTTTTCCAAAAATGCGGATACAACGCCCACGCTGTGGTCTATCTTTTGTTCGAGTGTCCAGCCCTGACGATATATGAGTTCATTGTATGTCATATTTTAATCCCCTTTCTTTCGTTTTCATACTTCGGAACGGTCGCAATAACCAGTCTGCTGTTCATTTCTTCCCCGAACGCTTTCTTTCTTGCGCATAAATTTCCCGCGTAAACGAGCTTGTCAAGATTTTGAAAATTAACGGCAACCGTATCTTCTCCGAGATTTGTCGCTCTGTCCATAATGCTTTTGTGAATAAACACCGCTTTTACTGCGGGGTCTTGACCACCGTAGCGAAGTGCAAAACGATTAAGCGTATTATAAAAGGTATCGGTCAAATCCATTTCATCGGTGGGTATTTGAAACGTAAAGCCGTTATCAAACCGTTCGCCTGCCGATTGGGCTATTCTTTGGTGGTCTAAATTTGAAAATGCACCTGTTTGATAATAAAGAGGCTCGAATTTATCAAAATTCCTGCCGCCATGAAGGGCTATCAGATAATTTTCCCTGCCGGGCAATGCATTGTATTTCTTTTGTATTTCATTCAGAAAATTATCAACTTTACTGTCCGGTATGTCTATCTGTTCCATTTTCAAAGGTGTTCGATTAAATTCTTCCGGTTTGTTTGTCTCCTCGCCGGTATCAACCGGTTTGAGTGAAAGCTGTATCTGCCTTTCCAAAGCCGAACATTCGGATTTCAGTTTATTTAGTTCATCTTCCTTTCGCCATGTGGATTGGGCAATTTCCTGCAATACGGGCAGGTCGATTGACAGTTTTTCGTTCTGTTTTTGGTGATTCTCAATCAGCGAGGGAATTTTTTCGAGCGCGTGAAGAAAATAATTGACCGCCAATTGGGGGTCGCCGGCGATATAACCGTTATTGTAATTGTATTTGATATGTCCCTCGCCCTCAATAAAAAAGCGATTTTCTTTCAGGAACAAGCCCTCTTTCATTGTGTCTTCGGTTTTGACCAGCAATTTGAAGCCGCATAGTTCGCCGATTGGATAATGTTCGCCGTGTGTGGTGGCATGGTCGCTGATATGGCTAAGTTTGGCGGCAAGATTTTTCACATCGGTACTTTCTACGCCGTCCAATTTTAGTGGATTTAGTTTGTTCCCTTCCCTGTCGTATTGTACGCGATTGTTAAAAGTTTCCCAATCACCTTTCATTCGAGATATTAACTCTTTGTTTCCGTCCACTGTGCGCACGATATCTTCCAGTTTATGCACGGATATGGCTTTGTTTTTGGCGAAACTTTGCCGCTCACTTTCGAGTGCGGCAATTTTCTTTTCTAATTTTACTTTTTCCAGCAAATCAGTATTGCCCGATAAAATCGCAACATATTCCGAAAAATTCATGCCCGACTGTTCGTCCATACTGCCTTCGTCAATGCGGCGACTGCCCATATTGTTGGTTTTGAGTTGGGTAATGAATAACTGTTTATTATGCAATAAATTAAACTTGTAACTGTCAAGCGATTTTTCAACGGCGTAAATAATTACATCTACCTTGTTATCGGCGTGTAATTTAGCAATTTCGTTTCCTTTGCGGATTGCCCTGCCCTCGCGCTGTTCGAGGTCTGACGGTCGCCAAGGGCTGTCCAAATGGTGGACGGCTACGGCACGTTGCTGTGCATTTACGCCCGTGCCGAGCATTTCCGTAGAGCCGAACATTACGCGGATATTCCCATCGTTCATTGCGCTAATCATTGTTTTGCGGGCGGATTCGGTCTTTGCCTCCTGAATAAAACGTACTTCGTGTGCGGGTATTTTGTAGTTTTCAACCAGTTTGCGTTTGATTTCACTGTATACATTCCATTCGCCTGGCTTGTATGTTCCCAAATCGGAAAATACAAACTGCGTTCCCATTTCTTTGTCGTACTTTTTGTAGTATTCGGCTATTTTCATTGCGCAATGCGAGGCTTTGCTGTCAATGTGGTCTTCATATTTGTTCTTATCAATCATACGCATATCAAGCGACATCTTCCGCGCATAATCGGTGGCTATCAGCATTTTGGCATTCTTTTCCCGTTCATCAAGCGGCGCACGTCCTAATAAAGTTGCATCGCCGTTTTTGGCAAATTCAATCAGGTTTTTAATAAATACCTGCTGGTCGGGCGTTTGCGGAATATTATGTAAAATTTCTTTCTTTTCGGGACGGTTTATACCAATGTCCTTTGCCGTGCGGAAATCGGTTATTTCACTGTAAAAAGAGGCTAATTCGGGGACTTTAATAAAATAACGGAAACGCTCTTTTTGAATAATCTCGTTTGTTACGGAAAATTCATAATCGGTGATTTTCTTGGCAAAAACCGCTGCCCACGCATCAAAGGAATTGATATTCTGCCGTTCCATTTCCCGCGGACGCAAATATTTGAAAAGCAAATAAAGCTCGGTTAAAGAGTTGGAAATAGTTGTACCGGAAAGAAATGTTGCGCCCAAATCCTTGCCTGTCTGGTCTTGGATTGTCCGTAGTGCGAAAAGCATATTCAGGGCGCGTTGGCTACCTTCGGGGTTTCCCAGCCCTGCCACGCGGTCGTGGCGGGTATTGAACATCAGGTTTTTGAAGCGGTGACTTTCATCGACAAAAATATGGTCGATGCCCATTAACTTAAAATCTACCACATTATCGGTGCGATTTTGGATTTGTTCGGTCAGTACCTTTATTTTCACTTCCAAATTTTCCTTTCGGGTTTCAACGCCTTTCAACATTCTGCCCGAAATTTCCTTGCCCTGCTCGCGCAATACCTGCAAGTTTTCATCAACGCTTTCCAATTCTTTTTCTAAAATCTGCTTTTGAATTTCGGGCGACTGCGGTATTTTACCGAATTGGTCGTGTGTGAGAATTACCGCGTCCCAAGAGTTATTTTTTATATCGTTGAAAATCTTTTGGCGGTTTTTCGGGGTAAAATCTTCTTTGCCCGGATAGAGTATTTTTGCATTGGGATAGGCTTTTCGGAAAGTAGCAGCAATCTCGTGAACATTGGCTTTCAGTCCGATTATTAGCGGTTTGTTTGCCAATCCCAAACGCTTCATTTCATAAGCTCCACAACACATTATCAGGGTTTTTCCTGCCCCCACTTCGTGGTCGCATACCCCGCCGTTGTTCATTTTCAGCATCCATATCGCATCTTTCTGGCTTTGGTATAAATCGGGTATGCCCAGATTGTTCAAGTTCAGGTCGGAGAAATTTTGATGCGAGCCATCATATTGGGGGCGCACAAAACAGTTAAATTTGCGGTTATAAAGGTCGCTTAAACGCTGTTTAAATTCAGGCGACTGACCATTTAGCCAATCGGTAAAGCCGCCCCTGATTTCGTCAATCTTTGAATTTGCCAACTGTATTTTTTCGCCATCGCGCACTTTTATGGTTTTCCGCTCGCCATTTTCATCCGTTACTTCCATGCTTTTGGAAATATTGGGTGTGGTGTTATGCAGGGCGTGTGTCATCAGATTAAGTCCGTCATACTTGCGGAATTCGCCGCGAACACAGTATTTATCGTAAATGTTGGCGTTGCTGTGCGTGGCTTTAACGGAAAAATCATCGCGGATAGTCGAATAATTGACATTGGCTTCTACATCAAACAGATAAGAGGCGTATTTGGAATAAATATTTTGAGGCATCCAACGCTCGCCGAAGTTAAAATCCAGTTCCTCAAAGGTAATCGGGCGCGGTATCGTATCTTTTAAGGCTTTGAGCGATACGGAAACAGCATAATTATTTTCATTTTCGGGATTGTTTTTCAGGTAGCGTTCCAATGCTTCGGCTTTTTCCACGACATTGCCCGCAATAAAACGGTCGGAAATTTCGTAATCGCGGATAAGTGGATTGTAATAGATGCGTCCGTGCAGGTCTTCAAGCATTTCCTCGCGACTTTTTTCAGGCAAAAGGGAAAGCATATACTCCGTATCTACTTCGCCGAATTTGTTGAGCGAAGCGGATAGGGCTTCCATCGAATTGGCGACTTCGGTTATTTCATTGGGATTGAACGCTACCGGTTGCATGAAAATATCGGCTTTAACAAAACTTCCCATAAATGCACCTTCGGGCGGTATTCGTTCCAATGAAAGCATTTCCTGACCGCCTGCGTCCATTTTGATTAAATCAAAGTTTTTGCGGTCGTTCAGGTAGCCGTAACGTTTTACAAAGGTGTCGTAATGTTTGTTGAGCGATTCGCGCAAACCTTTATTTTCAACCCTTTCTGTTGCTTCGTAATTATATAGTAGATAGTAGGTATCACGGAATTTAATATACTGTTCCGTTTTTTGTTTTTGAAAGGGATTTAACTCCAACGGCATAAAAACCGCATCATCACGATAGCGTTCTTTCAGAAAGCCGACTTGTCCGCTGTCTATTGTTAATGAGCCTTGCCTGTGAAAATCCTGCAATGTGCCGGAATAGGGGCGCGGCTCAATGGGTAAGGGCGGCGGTACAGAATTGGGATTTTTGGGACTAATGGGACTTTGGAGACGATTGGCAGGTTGTGTAAATAAATTGAGTTGCACAAGTTTGCCCTGTGTGGATTGTGGTTTCTTTTTACCTTTCTTTTTAGTGTTCAGTTGCTTGCGTTCTTCTTCCGAAAAGCCGAAAAGGTCGTAGAGCGACATAACAGGCTCAGGACTAATGCTATTCGCTTGCGTTTTTACAAGCGGCTCTTTTTCTTTCTGACTGTTTTCCTGACTTTTTATATCCGCAAAATCTTCGATTGAAAAGAGGTCGTCAAAACCGAGTGAATTTTCTTCCCAATCAAGTTCGCGGGTACTTTTTCTGTGATAATCATACTGTTCTTCCTGCGGATTATCAAATCCTGACTGCCGCTGTACTTCTTCTATCATTTCGCCCATTTCCACCCAATCCTGCTTTGTGGGTTGATAGTTGGGTATTTGGTGTTTGGTTTGAATGGTGTTATCCAAATACAACTCCCTGTTCAATCGCTTGTCAAAATCCGCGGCAAGCATCTTTTTCAAATCTTCCGCCATGCCTGCAATGCCTTTTTCGTGAATGAAAACCGTTGCGGGCTTGCCGTAAGGGTCGGTGTCAATATATCCTTTGGTATGTACCACCCTGTTGAAATTCTGAAACAGATTATTGACGTTTTCGCCGTTGAAAAGTTTGCGGCTTTCAACAAATGCCTGTTCTTCGGATGTTTGAAATACCTTTCCGCTATTTTTTTGCAGAATGATTAAATCGCTACCTACTTCCGTTCCGGCATGGTCGATAAAAAGATTGTTGGGCAAACGCACCGCCGAAACAAGGTTTGTATTCTGCATCAGCCATTGGCGCACCGGCTCGTTTTGCGGGCTGTTCATTACGCCCTGCGAAGTGATAAAAGCAAGCAAGCCACCTTCGCGCAAAGTATCTACGCCTTTGAGAAAAAAATAGTTATGCACGGTGCGGCTTGCCTGTCGCCGTGTGGGGTCTTTGCTATTGGAAAAAGCAGTGTCGAAAACGGCGGTGTCGCCAAAGGGAATGTTTGACGAAACGACATCAAATTGATTGTCGGGACGGCTTTCGATTTCTTCAAAGCCGCGAATATGTACCTTGTCTTCGGGGCGCAAATGCGAAAGGATTTTGCCTGTCAGCAAATCTTTTTCAAAACAGACGGTTTCGGCGTTTGGAAAAACGGTTTTGAAATTTTCTGCAAATGCGCCGTTACCTGCCGAAGGGTCGAGAACGCGGGCGGGTGCAACACCTTTTTCATTTAGCGTGTCGGAAATGGCTTTGATAATTTCGGGCGGGGTGTAGAACGCCGTCAATACTGAACTTTTCAAACTATTGTAATAATATTTGTACTCCTGCTCGTTTTTGCTGTTTTCGCGGATTACGCGATGCAAGTCCGCTACCATTGGAAACATATCCAAATCCGATTTCGTCCAATAGTCCCTGTCCTTTTCGGTTTGCGCGGGATTTAGAACGCATTTTATTCCGCCAAAGCCGCTGTATTGTTGCAATATGGTGCGTTCTTCGTTTGTGGCTTTGCGTTTTTCCCTGTCAAGAGCGAAGGAGATTTTAATCGCCTCAATATTGATTTGCAAGTGCGTTTTCTTATTGTATGCCATTGTTTTCAATGTATAAGGCGATTGTGCCGGTTAATTCGGTATAAAGCAACTCGTATTCAGGCTCGTATGCAAAGCCTTCCGTAAGTGGGTATTTATCAAATACAGATTCACATTCGGGCAACAGTTTGATTGCCAGACCGGGCGCATCATCTTCGGGAATGTCATTAAAAAACTCGTTCCACAGGATATTTTTCAGCGTGTCGTGCTTGGAAAAGTGCAGTCCGTCAAACAATACTTCGTTTGCCGAATGTTCGGCTTCAAGAGGATTGCTTCCGTCCTTTATCGTTTGCTCATAAGCGTCAAGCGCAGATTCTGTGCAGGAAAGGATAAAGCGGTTGTCTTTCAACCGTTCGGGGTGGCTTTCGCGAAGAAAGTCCATCAGGGATAATCGGAAGTAGGATATGTCCGGCGCATGGCTGTTTTTGCTGTTCATGTTCATTGAATTTTAATGAACGGCAAAGTTTGTAATAAAAGGAATTGAATTTGCTGACTGTCAGTCGTGTGGCAGGGGTTTGCGCGGGTATGGCAGGGGTTTGCTCCAAAAATTATTTTTATGTGTTTTTTGAATAGAATTTGTTTGAATGAATTTTATATTGTATATTTGCAGGAAAATAGCAAATTCGATAAACAGAAAGCGATTTCTACGTAATTTATTTATTAGTTTTTTAATACAAATACAAAAACAAGATGATACTCGAATTAAAAATAAAGAACTTCCTATCATTTAAGGAAGAAGTAACGTTCAGTTTCGAAGCGACAAAGGATAAATCTTTTGAAGATTATCAGGTAGTAGAAGTCACTCCGAATACCCGGATTTTAAGGTTAGCTATTGTATATGGTACAAATGCATCCGGAAAAAGTAACTTATTGAATGCTTTTGATTTTCTCCGGACTTTTTGGTTCGATATACCGGAAAACAAGAATGAACCGACAGGTGTTATTCCATTCCTGCTGGATAAGGAAACTCCGCAAGAACCGTCCGAGTTTTCTCTGACATTCTACACAAAAGGTGTGAAGCATTTATACATGCTGGTATTGGACAGGAAAAAAGTTCTTTCCGAAAAGTTGTTTGTATATCCCGGAACACAGCCGGCTCTTATTTTTGACAGGAAGTTGAACGAGAATATTTCGGAAATAACATTTAATACAAAAAAAATCAAAATCAGTCAGCCGGCAAAAGATGAAATTTCCGTAAAATGCCTGCCGAATATGTCTGTTTTAGCGGCTTATAACAGGGTTAATGTCGCAGTTCCGGAAATAGATAATGTGATTCGCTGGATGAAATCGCAATACGGTTTGCCGTCTATTGAGCCGAATACGCGGCTTGTGGATTTTGCGGAAAACCAAATTGCCCAAAACGAATCTGTCCGAAAACACATTTTAAATTTTTTAAGCCGTGCGGATTACAACATTACGAATATCCATACGGAAGAAATTGAGAAAAAGGTAACGGACGATATGCTTTCCCTGTTGCTGAACAAGGTAGGCAATCTACCGAATGACGAAAGAGAACGGTTAAAAATGGAAAGAACCATCAAACTTACGAAAACGGAATTTGAACACAAGATTGTCAATACCAATGGAAGCAGTGAATTTTATAAAATGGCGAAAGGCTTGCAGTCGGCAGGAACAATACGTACGCTTGGTTTGGCAAGTGCTATCCGGGAAACGATAGAAAACAATGCTTTTTTGGCAATTGACGAGATAGAATCTTCTTTACATCCGCGGTTAGTCGAGTTTATTATTGAGGATTTTTTAAAACAAAAAAGTCATTCACAGTTACTTATGACTACCCATTATGACGGGCTTTTGGAAGAAGACGACTTATTGAGAAAAGACAGCATTTGGTTTACCAATAAAAAAGCGTCCGGTTCGACAGAATTGTACTCCCTGACTGATTTTAAGGGAATTAATCGTATCAGCTCTTTGCAGAAAGCATATAAATACGGCAAGTTTGGGGCAATACCCAATATTTAAGAGTTAAAAGTTATGGGACGAAAACAAAAAATAAGAGAACCGCAATCCGGTATTTATATTATCGGAGAGGGAATTACGGAACAATACTATTTTTCTCACATCAAACGGATATTGGGGTTTCATTGTATTGTCAGACCTCGTTTCTTCGGTAATACTTGCATCACCGAGATGAGAAAGAAAATAGAAGATTTATTGCAGAATGATGTCGTTGTCATTTGTGTGTTTGATACGGATGTATCCACTCACAATGAAAACGAAAGAAAGAGACTTGAACAGATCCAGCATAAGTACAGGAACAATAAAAATTTGCTGTTTTGCACAAGTTTACCGTCTATTGAATTTTGGTTTTTGTTGCATTATCTGGATACCAACCGTCATTTCAAAGATGCGAAAGCGGCTGAACTTGCGTTGAGAAAATACATTCCGGATTATAATAAAGCGGAGGTGTTTCTTGAAAAAGAAAAATGGGTGAGAAATTTATGTACGGATAATAGATTGGGACTTGCTATACAGAGAGCAAGGAAATATGCGGAAGATGCAGGGTCATATAGTAATGTTTATATGGCGTTTGAGGTTTTGAGAAAAGAAGTATGACAATGGGTTTGTAGTTGGTGATGAAATAGTTAGTGGAAAAAATATAAATTACATTTATGGATAAAAACAGATTTAGTTTTGAAATACTGATTAACGATTCTTTTTCGGTGATTAATACAGATATTACGATTTATCAGACCGAGAATAAAGCTGTTTTAAGTCTGATTAATGATTTTGAAGATGGTAAATGGCGATATAAAAAGTTTCAAGAGTTTATTTGGAACAATATTGTTGAAACCGCATTATCGAAAAATGAGAGGGAAAAATTAATTGATGATAAATTTTCCACCTTAGTTGCAGCTGCGCAAAATTTACGTTTAACAGATAAAGAAAATGATATAGGCAAAGGAAGTGAATTAGCAGAAATTGTTTTATATGGAATAATGAAACATCATTATGGAGCATTATCTGCTGTGCCTAAAATATTCTACAAACAAAATACTCAAGACAACGCAAAAGGTGCAGACAGCGTTCATATTGTTTTAGAAGAGAATCACGATTTTTCTATTTGGTTTGGTGAAGCAAAATTCTATAATAGCATAGAAGACACTCGGTTAGATAGTATTATTGAATCAGTCAATAATTCACTACAAACTAATAAATTGAAAAAAGAAAACAGTATCATTACCAATGTGTCAGACATTGATTTAGTTATTGAAGATGATGATATTAGAAAAGAAATAAAGGAATTGTTAAGAAATGAAACTTCAATTGATAATTTAAAACCTAAATTACATATTCCAATTTTATTGCTTCACGAATGTTCAAAAACCAAAGATAGTACAGAATTAACAGACAATTACAAAAAGGATATTGTTTCCTATCACAAAGAAAGAGCACAATCATATTTTTCAAAACAAATATCCAAAATAGGAACAATTCATAAGTATTCAGATATAACTTTTCACTTAATTCTTTTTCCTGTCCCAGACAAGAACGCAATTGTTGATAAATTTATATCCAATGTAGAACATTATAAGAATCAGTAATATGAATGAAAATATATTTGACACCGCTGGTAAAATAAATGATTTGCTTAATGATTCAAAAGAAAAAGAAGCAAGAGAAGAACTTATCAAACTTTTGGATTATCACGAAACTAATCAGATAGAATATACACCTGTTGTTAATCATTTGATTAGAGAAACAGGCTTGTATCCATACATTCACATTAATACTGCAAATTGGGAAGATAAATTTGTTTGCGAAGCGTTTAAAGTGGATACTGGGGAAAATGAGGAAAGAACATTGCACAGAGAGCAATCGTATTTACTCAAAGAATTAATTATCGGGAAAAATATCGCAGTAAGCGCACCTACAAGTTTCGGAAAAAGCTTTGTGATAGATGCTTTTATATCGTTAAAGAATCCACAAAATGTTGTAATAATAGTTCCTACAATCGCTTTAACAGATGAAACAAGAAGAAGACTTTACAAAAAATTTGCAAGCAGATATAAAATCATTACTACACCAGAGGTAAATTTAGGCGAAAAAAATATTTTTATTTTTCCACAAGAAAGAGCGGTTAGCTATATTGAAAAAATTGACAATATTGATATTTTAATTATTGATGAGTTTTATAAAGCAGGGATTACCTTTGATAAAGAACGAGCACCAATCTTGCTAAAAGCGATATTGGAGCTTGGCAAGAAAGCAAAGCAAAAATATTTTTTAGCACCAAATATCTCAGACATAGAAAATTTAAAAGAAAGTCCGGTTACTTCAAATATGGAATTTATTCCTTTGGATTTTAATACTGTATTTTCTGAAATTCACAAAAATTATGAAGAACCTGAGGCTACAAATACGGACTTCAAGCAGAATAAAATATTGGAAATTCTATCTGTCAAGAATACAAAATCTTTGATTTATGCAGGAACATTTACAAATATTGATACCATAGCAAATACGCTAAAAAGTCACCTCGCAGAAAAGCATAATGCAACATTAGACAATTTTTCTGATTGGCTTCGTATCAACTATTGTCAGAATTATATATTAACTGATTTAGTAAAAAAAGGAATTGGAATACATAATGGTAAACTTCACCGCTCATTAAGTCAAATTCAAGTTAAACTATTTGAAGAACCCAATGGCTTGGATAATATTATTTCAACTTCTTCAATAATAGAAGGAGTAAATACTTGTGCCGAAAATGTAATTATATGGGCGAATAAAAATGGACGACCTCGTCTGAATGATTTTACTTATAGAAATATTGTAGGTAGAGGTGGAAGAATGTTTAAACACTTCATAGGGAAAGTTTATTTGTTTGAAGAACCGCCGCAACAAACAAATACTCAATTAAAACTGGAATTTACAGATGATTTAGTTACTTCATTGGACAAAGAGAAATTCAAAGGAGAATTGACCAGAGAGCAAGAAATAAAGATAATTGCTTTTAATAATGATATGGATGGTATTTTAGGGCAAGGTGTTTATGAACAGATTAAAAACTCTTTTCAAACTTTTAGTCCGAGTAATTTGAAAAGCATAGCTTCAGATATGAGAAATAATCCTACTGAATGGAACGGTCTTGTTTTTCTGAACTCAGCAAATGTGAATGATTGGGATAGAGATTTATATTTGATATTAAAGCGTATTGGAGGAGGAGCGGGTGCTTATTACAGAGATATGGTCGCATACATTAAAGCTATTTCTCAAAATTGGAATAAAACAATACCTCAAATGCTTCCGCTTCTTCAAAGTAACGGTGTAACCATTGAAAAATTTTTCGAGATGGAAAGAACTGTTACATTCAAGGTTGCAACAATGCTAAAAGATGTGAATTTATTGTATAATCATATTTTTCAAAATAAAGTAGATATTAGCCCATTTATTACAAAAGTTTCTCATGCTTTTTTACCAAAATTAGTTTATGAATTGGAAGAATACGGTTTGCCAAGAATGGTAAGCAAGAAAATTCAAAATTCAGGAATTATTGATTTGGAAAATTTAACAACACCAATTCATGAAGCAATAGCGCAATTTAATCAAATAGGATTAGAAAATCTAAAGGGCAGAATATCTAATTTACACCAATTTGAAGCATATATTTTAGATTATTTTTATGATGGGATTGTTGCAAACTAAGTAAAAGCGTCCGGGTATCCCTCCCGAACGCTTACCACTAAAATCCACGCAAAACAGCAAAAGCCATTATGACGTGTCTTTCAGTGGACAAAGTTACAATTTCTTCTTAAAATTTCCTTTCTTTTCGGCAAATTCAAATGTAACTCTGTAATTTTCATCAAACTTCAATGCAGCGGGAAACACTTTGCCTGCCTTGCTTTTGAAGCCATTAATGACGGCAGTTTTGCCTTTTGTAAGCAATTCCAGAATCTGTTTGTCGGACAGATCCTTTTCGCTGACGGTACGGAAAACTACCAACCCGCAATTTTGGTCAGCGCATTTCGCCACTTTGGGATAAAAGCGAATTTGAGCCGTATTACACTTCGGGCAAATACAATTGTTTCCGTCCGGGACATCAATTTTCGTTCCCAATAATTCACTCGTGATTTGCCCTGTGTAAATTTCAATTGTTTTTTTGAACGTTTCCGGCTGCATTTGCCCGCTCTCAATTTGTACCAGCGTGTTTTCCCAACTGCCTGTGAGGGCGACATCGGCTATTCGCTTGTCCTTGACCGTTTCATAAACCGTTAAGCCTTTTTCGGTAGGAACGAGTGATTTTTTCTCACGCACGATATAATTTCTCGAAAACAGGGTTTCGATAATCGCCGCGCGGGTGGCAGGTGTTCCGATACCGCTTTCCTTCATTGCGGCGCGTTCCACTTCGTTTATACATTCCTTTCCTGCACTTTCCATCGCACCCAAAAGCGAGGCTTCGGTATGTAACGGCTTGGGCTTCGTTTGTTTTTCCAACAGTTCGGATTGCAGAATTGGCAAAGTTTCGCCTTGTGAAATTTCGGGCAAAGTACCGCTTTCGCTTTCGTCTGTTTCTTCCTTTTCGCCAAAAACTCCGCGCCAGCCAGCCTGTTTGATAACCGCGCCTTTGGCTTCAAAGAATGTGTTGGCACAACTGCAAACAATTGTCGTTGCATCTTTGACGCATTTTTTTGAAAACGCCTCTAACATTCGCCCTGCAACCATTTCATAAATGGTTTGTTCTTCACCCGAAAGGTCTTTTGGCGCGTTTTCGGTAATGAGTAGCGCGTGGTGGTCGGTTACTTTTTTGTCATCGACACAGCGGATATTCAGAATTTGGACATCCATTTTGGCGGCATAACCGCCAAAACACGGGTGCGTTTTCAGGCTGTTAATGAGTTTAGGGATTTCGTCAAACACATCGGCGGAAATATAGCGACTGCCTGTTCTTGGATAGGTAATCGCCTTCGCCTCATACAATTTTTGTGCTATCGAAAGCGTTTTGTCCGCAGAAAAACCGTGTTTGCTATTGGCTTCCTTTTGTAAAGCGGTTAAATCGTACAATAAAGGCGGCTCTTGATTAACTTCTTTTTTCTCAACGCTTTGAACTTGTAAAGAATCTCCTTGCAATTTTTGGAAAATCGCATTTGCAATATCCCTGCTGTCGTATTTTTCCCTGCTGATAACGAAAAAAGGCATATCGGCTTTTTCGGTCTGAACCCGTATTTGCCAAAAGGGAACAGGCATAAAGTTTTTGTTTTCCAAAAACCGCCTGCAAATCATTGTCAGCGTGGGCGTTTGCACCCGTCCGAGTGAAAAAACGCCACGTCCTGCGGCTATGCTCAACGCTTGACTTGCGTTAATTCCAACCAGCCAATCGGCTTCACTGCGGGCTTTGGCAGCAAAATACAGATTATCGTATTCGCTTCCGTTTTTTAAGTGTTGTAAGCCGTCTTTGATTGCCTTGTCCGTCAAACTGCTAATCCACAAGCGAACAAACGGCTTTTTGCAATTCAAATGATTGTAAATGTACCTGAAAATCAACTCGCCTTCGCGCCCGGCATCGGTGGCGACAATGATTTTATCGCACGAATCAAAGACGTGCTTAATGATTTTCAACTGTTTGAGTGCGCCGCCATCGGCTTTATACTCCTTACCGTCTTTGATTTGGCGAGGTTTCAAAATAAATGTTTCGGGAATAATCGGCAGGTTTTCCTTGACAAATCCAACGAAACCGTAATCTTCGGGCATTGCGGACTGCACAAGGTGTCCCAACGCCCAAGTTACCATATAATTATTGCCCGACAAAAAGCCGTCTTC
>JAIRZF010000127.1 GCA_031267385.1 Dysgonamonadaceae bacterium
GTTTTGTTATTTAAATTAGGTGGAAATGAGGTTTTTGCTTCGCGACATTCCTTATTAACGCCGTTGTCCATCAAAAATTGCCTGTATTCGTCTTCAAAACTAAGGTCGGATGCATATCAAATAACAGTAGCGTTGCCTGCGGTAGTGCAAAAGTACTTCAGAACCTCGATTTTCTCCCTCATAAGTTAAAATTCCTGCATAATAAGTTAAAATTCCTCCCTCATAAGTTAAACGTTCTCCCTCATAAGTTAAAAATTGTATAAAATAAGCTAAACGTTCTCCCTCATAAGTTAAAATTCCTGCATAATAAGTTAAAAATTGTACAAAATAAGCTAAACGTTCTGCTTCCGAAGTACAAAATCGACCTTCTGAAGTACAAAATCGACGTTCTGAAGGAGAAAATCGACGTTCTGAAGGAGAACGTTTAACTTCTGAGGGAGAAATTCGATGCAAAAAGAACCGGTTTCGATGCTCAACACATCAAAACCGGCTCTTTACACATCATCGCCGGGGCTTTTATGTAGAAGTGTGGCGTATTAAGCCTCTACTTCGGCCTCAGGAGCATCTTCGCCGGGACTTTTATGCCTGCCGTGGGGGAAACGCTTCCTGAGTTCCTCAAATACCGCCTTAGCGCCGGGAATATCCTGGCGGGCAGCCATCTTTACGGAGTTGTAAAATACCAGAGCCGCCTGATCAGATTCACTGCCGGCAACCATCGAGGTATCGTCGATGTTTTCGTGAAGCTGCTGCGAAATGAGGAGCGCCGCCAACAAGTTGTGGGCGTCGGCAAAATCAATGTCAAAAGCCTGCATGTCGAGGTAAGGCGGGACAAGGTTGGGATTTTGCACGGCAAACTCGTGCGCTTTTTCTACAAAACTCAAGGTTTTCTCGCCCATTTTCGCCATTATGCGCCTTTCGTCGGGCGTGAGCGGCGTTACATAAGGCAACAGAATGGAGTTTACCTGCTTTAACAGATTCTGCACCTGCGTCAGTACGTCGGTGGGAATGAATATGGCATGTTTATTTTCCATATACTTTTTTTTAAGGATTAGTACTAAAAATTATCGACGTAAAGGTAGTAAAATTTTCGAATATAGAATTATTTTCTCCTCATAATTGATTTTTTTTGGTTGTTTTTTCAGTGAAATAATTTTATAAACACCGGATTATTTGCGATTTTTGGATATATAATGGCATTATTTTACGAAAACCCAAAAAAGTTTCAAAAAAAAAATCAGATTTGTTATCAATGATTTATTTAAAAAATAGCAAAATATATCCTTTATATCCATTATACAGATATCGTACCTGCGGCACGAAAGGGAGGCTGTTGCGGTTATTTCTACCAACATATTGCGCCGTCCGGCACAAAGGCAAAGACGGGCAAAGGGAATTTGAGTGCGCCCCTGCAATGTCGCCGGTGAAGGATGAAAAATCATCAAAAAGGGTTTGTTTTTTAACATATTTAGAAAAGAGGCGAAATAAATTTGAATTTTATCCATAATATTGTAATCCGAAAAGATTACAGAGGATGAATATACTGGAATATTTGCGCCAATGGTTGTCAAAGCCCGATTTGCGAACGCCGGCTTCTTTAATTGCGGCATCGTTAAGCGAGCTGGAGAAGGAGATATTATCGGAGCATGGGAGGGAATTACTTGCTACCGCTCTTGCCAATGTTGACCGCCTGAATGATTTTTTATATCACAAAGATACAAAACAGGTAGAAATTGTCCGGGACGCTCCGGTTCCGGCGGGTGGGGTTCGTGTAAAAGAAACGGTGCTGCTGGTTGAAGAAAATCATGATATGCAGGGTTATTTTCTGGAAAATCTCTCGGAAGATTATCTTATAACCGGCGTCGATAATGGATCGGAAGCGTTGAAACTCGCCAGGGATACGAACCCCGATATTATTATTGCAGACGCTCTTATGCCGGGAGTAAGCGGATATGAGTTGTGCCGGGTTTTGAAATCGACTGTTGAAACGAGCCATATTCCTATTATATTATTGTCGGCCCTGAACGAAAAGGAAAATATTATTTTCGGTCTGGAAGCGGGCGCAAACGATTATATTACCAAGCCTTTCGATTTCGATATACTGAAAGCCCGGATACGGAATATCCTCCAAAGCAGGGAGCAGTTACGTAAAATTGTCTTTTCGTCCGATACCCGGATCGAAGAAACGAATTATACGAACGAACTGGACGCTGAATTTCTGGATAAAGCGATACGGATTGTAGACAAAGAGATCGCCAACCCGGAGTTTTCCATCAATGAATTTTGTAGCCGGTTAGCGATGAGCCGTACTTCGGTTTATAATAAATTGAAAACGCTGACCGGTCAGGCGCCCAACGATTTTATCCGCATTATCCGGTTGAATAAAGCGAAAGATTTTCTGGTATCAGGGAAATATACGGTTTCTGAAGTGTCGTACCGGGTGGGATTTACCGATCCGAAATATTTCAGCACCAGTTTTAAGAAACAGTTCGGCGTCAGTCCGAGTAAAATAAATGACAATCGTCGAACTTTTTTTGTTAAAAATTAAACCTCGATAAGAGGAATAGTATATAATATTGTGATGTGAAATTAATACAAGTGAAATAAAATATGGAAACATATCTGGGTCTGGATTTAGGCGGAACGAAATTACTGGTCGGTGAACTGGACAGTAATGGTAATATACTGAGGTATAAGAAATACGATTCCGGTTTTTTCAATCAGCAATCAGCTTTGGAAGTTATCAAGGAATCGTTGGACGATTATATAAAAACGGTGGGATGGATGGAGAATCTGCCTGTAGCAATGGGCGCAGGCCTGATTGGACGTGTTGATCCGGGTAAAGGGATCTGGTTGCAGATAGATCCTACGCGGACGCAGTCTATTCCTCTGGCTAAGGAATTGTCTGATCTCTACGGCATCCCCTGCCGCATTGATAATGATGTGAAAAGCGCTACCCGCGCTGAACGTTATTTCGGTTTCGGACAAATATCTAAAAACTTCATATATATTAATGTGGGGACAGGTATCGCTGCGGGTTTTGTGGTCAACGGCCGGCAAATACGGGGCAGCCATTTCAACGCGGGCGAAGTGGGACATACGCAGGTTGGGGTTAATGTGGGAATTCAATGCGGTTGCGGCCGGATGGATTGTGTGGAAAAAATCGCTTCGGGCATTGGCTTCGACGGTTGCGCCCGCTTGTTGAAAGACCGGTTTGATACGCAGCTGCATATTCCCGATAATCCGGAAGAACGCGTGCAGGTAAAGGATATTTTTACTTTGAGTGAAAAAGGCGATCCGCTGTGCGTGCATCTGGTAGAAAATGCGTCGCAGGCGCTGGCTAATCTGATTATGAATCTGGTGCGGGTAAGCGATCCGGATACGGTGGTGCTGGGAGGGGGACTGGTATCGGACGGGTTTCTCCATACCAAGATACTGGAAAAACTGAATCCGACCACGATCCGCTTTGTGAAAAACGGCGTGGTGATTACAAAACTGAATCCCGACTTTATCGGTTTGCTGGGAGCCGGAGCCGTAGCAATGAACGTATAAATTATTGAAAGCATGAATATAACGATTACTAAAAATGAATTGGAGTTTGATACGATATCCGCTTTGCGGATCATTGCGGAAATGCTTGCACGTCCCCGTGCGGTAATCGGTTTGTCGACCGGCCAGACCACTATCAACATGTACCGGATAGTGGGTGAAATTTACCGGCAACATCCCTTCAACCTGTCGGAAATTACATTGTTCGGCGTGGACGAGGTCACCAATGTGCCGCGCGAATATTCCGGAGCCTGTTATACCATGCTGAAAACTCAAATAGTCGAAACGCTGGGAATAAAGGAAACTCAATTCCTGATGCCTCCGACCGTCAGCGATAATTTTGAGAAGGAATGTCGCCGGTACGAAACGGAATTGCAAACCCGCGGCGGCATTGATTTGCTGGTACTGGGTCTGGGAATGAACGGACACCTGGGATTCAATCAACCGGGTACTCCTTTTGAGAGTACAACCTGGGTTTCCCGTATGGACGAGGCATTGGAAGCCCGTATCCGGAAAGAAACCGGTACGCCTCCTGAAAAAGAACTGGGCGGGTTTACCCTGGGACTTAAAAACATCACACATTCCCGGAAAATCATTCTGGCTGCCAAAGGGATCCAAAAGGCGGAAATTGTTCAAAAAATGCTGTACGGGCCGGTTACGACCGCTGTCCCCGCATCTATTCTGCAACTTCATCCGAACTGTAATTTTTTGCTGGACGCCGGTGCGGCAAAATATATTGAATAATCTGCGATAATAATACATACTTAAATCTTATTACTCTTATTACTTATGGTACAAACAAATGAAAAAACGAGTCAGATAGGGCCATTCGTTACACTGGTTTTCCTGTTTTTTATTGTCGGTTTCCTGACAACGGCCAACGCCCAGTTCCAGGGGCCTTTGAAAACTGCTTTTCTGGAAGGCGTCGGGAATCTGAAAAATACATTTGCTACACTGATTACATTTTCCTGGTTTCTGGCTTATCCGCTTTGCGGCGGGGTCGGTTCTTCGTGGATCAGTCGCTACGGTTACAAAGGAACATTAGTCCGGTCGCTTTTCGTAATGATTGCCGGATTGGGACTGTTTTTCCTGTCGTCGTGGTTCACCGTCCGGTTTCCGGAAACTAACCTTCAAATGGGGTCAAACATTGTACCCTGGGGCTTTTTCATTTTTTTATTGGGATCTTTCACGGTCGGCGCATCGGCTACGATTATGCAAGTTGTGATCAATCCTTATTTGACGGCCTGCCATGTCGAAAAGACACAAGCCGTGCAACGTCTGGCGATAGGAGGTTCGGCCAATTCCATCGGCACGACTATCGCTCCGTTTTTCGTTACAGGAATCGTTTTCGGCGGGTTGGCTATGGAAGAAATACAAGTCAGCCAACTGATGATTCCTTTCGCTTCGTTGATGTTGGTCATGATTTTAGTAGCAGGAACTCTGTCCCTGCTGTCGATGCCCGATATTGCAGAAACAAAGGCCGCAGCCGGTGAAAAGCTGGAGAAAAGCGTTTGGTCGTTCCGTCACCTTACTTTGGGCGTCGTTGCTATCTTTTTTTACGTTGGAGTTGAAGTTTGTATCGGGGCGAATATCAATTTATACGCCATTGAATTGGAATATTTGAATCCGGCGCTGATGGCGACGCTATATTGGGGTGGAATGTTGATCGGGCGTCTGGTCGGCAGTTCGTTACGCACCGTTCCGCCAAGAATACAACTAATAGTGACTACCGTTTGTGCAACCGTACTTACTTTGTTGGCCATAGGAGTGAACAATCCCTGGTTGCTGACCGCTGTCGGCTTGTTCCATTCCATCATGTGGGGAGCCATTTTCACGTTATCAATAGCCAAATTAGGCAAATACACTTCCGTAGCATCCGGAGTGTTCATGATCGGAGTAGTGGGAGGAGCTATCCTACCCTTATTACAAGGCGTTATTGCCGATTTTTCGGGCGGTTGGCGCTGGTCGTGGTGGATGGTGATTGCCGGTGAATTATTTATGTTGTATTATGCATTGATAGGCTCGCGGGTTCGTCAATCGGCAGAATAAAACAAAAACAGATGAAAAAAATCGGTTTCCTGTTGCTGCTCACCCTTTGCTTCGGAGAGGCTTGGGCGCAATATCGTACAAGTGACGTCCGTCCGTGGGATAAATACCCTCCGGAAGCGCAATTGAGGGGATTCGGCGTGAATAAATCCCAACTGGTACAGATGGACGATGATCCGCAATTGGAAGAAGTATTCCTTTTTAGCTCCGACAATGGACATTATCCTTACTTCGATTTGTTCAAAATTTATTATGTGATTGTAGATTACTACACAAAAGAAGTAAAGTACCGATCGGATGTAGTCATTTCAACTGAACGGAACCTGCTGTTGGAAGACCGGAACAACGACGGGAAATTTGAACTCTACCGACGGTATTTCAAAGATGGGAAATTTACGGTGGATAAAGATGGAAATAATCTTTCTGTAAAATGGGTTTACGACAGTATCTTATTTTAACGACAGTATCTTATTTTAAAAAATATGAAGAAGATCTTATTTATCATCATAGCGATGCTGTTCTTCTCCTTTGGCGTAGAAGCGAAGAAAATAAAAACCATGATCGTTACCGGTCAGGACGGAAGCCACTGGTGGAAGGGTGGGAGTGAAGCCATTGAAATGATTCTGGAAAACAGCGGACTGTTTACGGTCGATATCCTGGTGACACCCGCAACAGGGGAAAGCATGGAGAATTACCGTCCCGATTTCAAAAAATACGATTTGGTAATCATTAATTATGGCGGCGTTACCTGGACGGAACAAGCCCGGAAAAATTTTGAAAAATTTGTTTCAAATGGCGGTGGAGTTGTCGTAATCCATTCGTCGATCATCCCGATGGAAGATTGGCCGGAATACAATAAAATGGTTGGCTTGGGCGCCTGGAACGGACGGAATGAAAAGTTCGGGCCGTATGTTTATTGGAAAAATGATCGTTGGGTTTACGATTATTCGCCGGGCTGGGCAGGTTATCATGGCTTACAACACCCGTTCACCGTCGTTCACCGCGATACCGTTCATCCCATTGTGAACGGTTTGCCGCCGGTGTGGGAACATTTCAAAGATGAGTTGTACGCCCGTTTACGCGGCCCCGCCCAAAACATGAAAATCCTTGCAACGGCTTACGAAACGGCAAGCGATGGCGTAGGACGCGACGAACCGGTGCTTTGGACGGTGAATTACGGGAAAGGAAAAGTTTTTGTCAGTGTGTTGGGTCATGCGGGTAACGATCCGGAACTGCGTTACTCCATGGAATGTACCGGTTTTCAAGTAACACTGTTACGTGGAGCCGAATGGGCGGCTACGGGAACGGTGACACAGGAAATTCCCAAAGATTTCCCTTCAAAAGGAGTGTATACGCTCCGCAAAGAATGGAAATCTCCTTAAAGAGTTGTACCCTCTCCCCCAGATGAATCTGGGGGTTATGCAAAGGCAACGCCTACGGCGTTATTTATGTATATCTGTTTTTACGTATATTTTGTTTCACCTTAAAATAATATTTTCATGAACAAAAAATTCAAATTACTTTCTTGGATAAAATTACGACCGAAAGTTGTAATACAGGTGATTATGATCGTTTCTTTACTGTCGTTGAGCGCCCTTTCGACATCAGCTCAATCGAATATAAAGATAAGAGGTGTTGTGACGTCAATCGCAGACAACAGTCCTTTGGTTGGCGTCAATGTTATTCAGACCGGAAGCAATAGCGGCGCCGTTACCGGTTTGGATGGAAGCTATGAATTGACGGTTACTGTTGGGTCTGAATTGCAATTCACGTATTTGGGCTATACCCCTCAACAGGTGATCGTGACAGCCGGAAAAACGGTTTATGATATTTCCTTGGATGAAGATTTCAAACTATTGGACGAAGTAGTTGTCGTCGGTTACGGCATTCAGAAAAAGAGCGTGGTAACGGCGGCTATCAGCCGGGTCACCACCGAGGAATTAGACTTGGAAAAACCTACCAATGTGCAGAATGCGTTGAAAGGTAAAGTGTCTGGAGTTCAAATCACTTCTAATTCGGGACAACCGGGCGCGGATTCAAAAATCTACATCCGGGGTATCGGTACGGTAAACGACGCCAATCCTTTGTATGTAATCGACGGAATGCCATCATCGAACGGCATCAACTACCTGAATCCTTCCGATATTGCATCCATCGAAATTCTGAAGGATGCAGCGTCGGCAGCCATTTACGGAGCGCGTGGCGCAAACGGCGTTGTGCTGGTAACCACTAAAAGCGGTAAAGTGAATCAAAAGACGCAATTCAATTACGATTTTTCTTACGGCATGCAGAATCCCGAAAAGAAAGCTTATCTGATGAATTCACAGGAATACCAGATGATCATGAACGAAATGAGCAAAAATTCGGGCAGAGGCGATAACTATTATTTCCCTACAGCCTCGCAAGTAAATACCGACTGGATGGATATACTGACTTATCACAATGCGCCGGTTGTCAATCATAAATTGTCGTTGAGCAGCGGTAGCGAAAAAAGTACGCTGTATGCATCGTTTTCTGCCTTGGATCACAACGGCCTGTTTGCCAAAGACTATTCCAATTTCAATCGTTACAATGCGCGTCTCAATGCAAGTTATATTTTGCTGGATACAAAATCGCGCACCTGGTTAAACAAAATTGAGTTCGGTTCCAAACTAAATTACACCACATCAAAATTGAAAAGTAGTTTCGGCAACAGCGAATCGGGCGGTCTGATAGCCTCCATGAATATGCTACCGCCTACCGAACAGGTATATCAAACTGATCCGGCGGAAATTGAACATTATAAAACGGTGTATCCGAACTATGTTACCGACAAGGACGGCAGAGTTTACAACATCATCAACATGCGCGAAATTGTAAATCCCCTGGCTTCACTGGCGGCACGCAACAATTCGCTCGGCGAAAGCCAACTGTTTACAGCCGATTTTGACTTGACTTTTACGCTCCTACCCGGATTGACTTATAAAACCACCGCCGACTTTGAATGGTCTGATGACGCCAGTCGCGGCTATACGCCCGCCTACGACCTCAACACCGACCAGCATAATGCGGAAGAATCAATTTGGAACTCGATGAACAAAGGATCGGTATGGCAATGGGAAAACATTGTGAACTATACCAAAGATTTCGGCAGTCATCATCTGACGCTCCTGGCCGGTACTTCATTACATTCGGGCTTTTGGCAGTGGATGAGCGGCACACGTTACGACCCCTTAGTCCTGGATATGGAAAAGGCGTTTCTGGATATTTCGGGCGCTACGCCGGGCGATTCGCGCGACCGCGTGTCGGGCAGCGCCTCAGACAGCAAAATGTCGTCGCTTTTCGGCAGGGTAAGTTATAACTTTGAAGAAAAATACTTGTTTGAAGCCACTGTTCGCCGTGATGGTTCGTCCAATTTCGGTCCGAATAACAAATACGGTACATTCCCTTCCATATCGGCAGGATGGGTGGCTACCAATGAAAAATTTATGAAATCGACCGCTACCTGGTTGAATTTTGCCAAATTACGCGCAAGTTGGGGGCAAAACGGTAACGACCGTATCGGCTCGTTTGGCTATGTAACCAACATTTCCAAAGGCGATTATCGTGGCGTGGTTAACGATATAGTCATGCAGGGTGCAAAACCTGACGGCTACTCCAATCCGAATTTGAAGTGGGAAACGTCGGAACAAACCGACATCGGGCT
>JAIRZF010000308.1 GCA_031267385.1 Dysgonamonadaceae bacterium
CTGACTAAAATGATACCGGGTAGTTTTATTCCCCAGGAAGACCAGGGCTTTTTCACGGTCGAACTGGCAATGCCGGAAGGAGCGACCATTGAGCGAAATGAACAGGTTACCGAAAAGGCTGTCAGCTACATAAATAATATTGAAGACGTTTCGTATGTGCAAAATGTAACCGGTTCCAGTCCGAGAGTCGGGACAAATCAGGGACGGACAACCCTGACTGTTATCCTCAAGTCCTGGAAAGAACGAAAAAAGAGCGTTGAGGAAGTCATGAAAGAAATACAAAATGAATTTTATGACTATCCCCAAATCAAGGTGTACACCAGCCGGCCGCCTGTCGTTCCCGGATTGGGAAATGAAGGAGGAGTAGAACTGAAATTACAGGCAAAATCCGGTGCGACCTGGGACGACCTGGTTGCTGCAAATGATACTTTTATCCATTATGCAACACGTTCAAAGGTGTTTGCAACTGTTTCATCCTCACTACAACCGGAAATACCACAGCTTTATTTTGATGTTGACAGAGACAAAGCAATGCTTTTAGGAATACCGTTGTCGGATATTTTTGCGACAATGAAAGCGTATCTGGGATCTGTTTACGTAAATGATTTTAATTTATATAACCGTATCTATAAGGTGTATATACAGGCTGACCAGTCGTTCAGGACCAGTCCGAATGACATAAATCTGTTTTTCATCAAAACCTCAAAAGGAACCATGGTGCCTTTAACATCTGTCGGAACGACTGAATACACAACGGGGCCGGGTAATATCACGCGCTTTAACATGTATACCTCTTCGTCTGTCCAGGTAACTCCGGCGCGAGGATACAGTTCCGGGCAGGCGATGAATGAAATTGAAGAAATTGCAAAAAAACACTTGCCGGATAACATCGGAATCGCCTGGAGCGGCCTTTCTTATCAGGAGCAGAAATCCGGTGGGCAAACAGGTATGATACTTGTGTTCGTTCTGGTTTTTGTGTTTTTGTTCCTTGCGGCATTGTATGAAAGCTGGACAATCCCGGTCTCGGTACTCTTATCCCTGCCTGTGGCCGCTCTGGGTGCATTGCTTGGGATTTTTGTGTTGAGATTGAATAATGATATTTATTTTCAGATCGGATTGGTTACATTGTTTGGCCTCGCGGCTAAAAATGCAATCCTTATTGTGGAATTTGCCCAGATGAAAGTCAACGGAGGCATGGAGCCGACATTTGCCGCCATACAAGGCGCAAAGTTACGTTTTCGTCCTATCCTGATGACTTCACTGGCGTTTATTTTAGGAATGTTGCCGATGGTAATTGCCTCCGGAGCCGGTTCTGCCAGCAGACACTCGATTGGAACAGGGGTCTTTTTCGGAATGATTGCCGCCGTTACTGCCGGAATTGTACTGGTACCGTTCTTTTTTGTAATGGTATATAAAGTAAAAAATAAATTCCGGGTTCTCGTACCGTTTTTTATATGTGGGATCATTTTTACATCCTGTAAAGTTGGACGTCCCTACAAAGCCCCGGAAATGAATATTCCACAGTCATTCGGGATCTGTATCCCGGATTCCGGTTCTATAACGGTTGCAGATATTGGCTGGAGTACTCTTTATACGGATACGGTTTTGCAGAAACTTATTGATAAAGCCTTGGTTCATAATAAAGACGTGCTAATCTCTGTAGCCGGAATTAAAGAAATGATTGCCGGTAAAAGAATCGGTTTTGCAAATCAGTTCCCCGCTTTGGGAATCGATGGACTGACCAGTAGGGAACACCTCGATTATGGAGGAAATACTCCTCGCTATACTTCAGAAGTACATGCCAAAGCAACTCTTAGTTGGGAAATTGATATATGGGGAAAGCTTCGTTGGACAAATGATGCGGCAATCGCTGCTTATATGCAATCTGTAGAAGCCCAACAAGCTTTAAGACTGACGATCGTTGCAGGAGTTGCCCAAACTTATTTTGAACTGATAGCGCTTGACCGTGAACTCGAAATTGTGAAACAAACCGTCGCGGCGAGAAAACAGGCAGTCCATTTTGCAAAAATAAGATACGAAGGAGGGCAAACATCCGAAATACCTTACCGGCAGAGTCAGGTAGAACTGGCCCGGACAGAATCGTTGATTCCGAAGCTTGAAAACAGTATAAAAGTAAAAGAAAATGATTTATCCCTGTTACTTGGAGAGTTCCCATCGCTGATCGTGAGAGGCGCCGGCCTGAGAAATCAGCAGATGCCTTCCGATCTTCCTGTTGACTTACCCTCTTCTTTGTTGAAACGCCGGCCGGATATCAGGGCGGCTGAACAAAAACTGATAGAAGTAAATGCCCGGGTTGGGATTGCATTGGCGGAAATGTTTCCCAGTATCAATCTGGGTGGGACGCTGGGAGCGGAAAATTCGGAATTTGTGAATTTTTTGAAAAGTCCGGAATGGTTCATCTCAGGGGCATTGACCGGACCGATTTTCAATATGGGGAAAAACCGGGCTAAACACAAGGCATCACAGGCTGTTTATGAACAAGTGACCTACGATTATGAGAAAAGAGTGTTACTGGCTTTCAATGAGGTTTATAATGCAATAATAACGTTTAAAAATGCAAAAGAGATCCGTAAGTCGAAAACAAGGCTTTATGATTCTTCCCTTTCTTACCAGGAATTGGCCGGTTTACAATACATAAATGGAATTGTGAGTTATATTGATGTGTTAGATGCCCAACGCCAACTTTTTGATGCAGAAATCTCTCTGAATGACGCGATCCTGAATGAACTGATCTCTACGGTATTATTGTATAAAGCGCTGGGGGGAGGGGTGAATAAATAGCTCTCGCCTGGACTAAACTCACTTGATTTCGTAGTTTAATTTGCCTTTTTTTGTGGCATAATTCTTTCTTTTCCGGAAAATATTCAGGAACAATTTTTTCCCAAGGTGAGAACGTCCGGCATACGATTCAAAAGTATCCTTCGATAAATCAAAATCATCTTCCCAAATAGTCCTGGGTGAAATATAACAATACGTTGAATTGGCAATGCCGCCGGTATTCGAATTGATGATATCTTCAATCAGATTCTTTTTCCCGGGGGCGATGCAGGTAATATTTTTCTCTTTGGATATGTCTTTTAGTTTCTGTATGATAGCATCGTATTGAGCGTAAATTTTGTCCCATGAAAAATCGTGGTATTTTGTGTTTCCCATGTTTTGGATAGGACGGAGTTGTAATACGTCGATGTGATATTTCTCAAAAACATCAAAAAAACCGGCCAGTTCTTCCAGATTATCCCGGTTGACAGTATAATTAATGCGAATTTTAAAATGAGGATATTGTTTTTTTAATCCGGAAAGATCGTCCATTACCGAGCAAAATTTCTCAAAAGAAGCTCCTTCCATGAAATATTCGTATGTTTCCTTTTTTACTCCATGTGTAGATAACGTTATTTCATCCAGACCGGCTTTTATAAATTCATGAATATC
>JAIRZF010000236.1 GCA_031267385.1 Dysgonamonadaceae bacterium
GTGTCAAGTGTTGACCGGTTGGTTGACTATTGTATGAATACGCCTAAAGACGGACTTCGTTCGGCAACATCCGTACAAGAAATTATTTCGTTGATAGATAAAAATAAATCGTATCTCAAATCTATTGAATGATGGCGGAAAAAATCAAATTAAGGGAAAAAATCGGATATGGATTAGGTGATGCGGCATCTTCCATGTTTTGGAAGTTGTTCGGAATGTACATGCTGTTTTTCTATACCGACATTTTTGACATTCCGGCTGCGGTTGCCGGGACAATGTTTCTCGTGACCCGCGTCTGGGATACTTTATTTGATCCGGTGGTGGGAGTTCTGTGTGACCGGACTCAAACCAAATGGGGAAAATTCCGTCCGTATATTCTGTGGATGGCCGTTCCTTTCGGAATAATGGGAGTCCTTACTTTTACCGTCCCCGGACTGAGTTTGGCCGGGAAGATTGTTTATGCCTACATTACCTATTCATTGATGATGATGGTTTATTCCCTGATCAATGTTCCTTACGCTTCTTTGTTGGGAGTTATTTCAAGCGATCCCAAGACCAGGACGGAATTGTCATCGTACCGGATGATTTTTGCTTTTGCCGGGAGTATACTGGTGTTGGTATTGGTAGAACCGTTGGTTCATTTTTTCAGTAATTCGGGAGCAAATGTTGACCTGTCGAGAGGATGGTCTTTATCCATGCTTGTTTTTGCTGTCATTGCAATCCTCTTTTTCCTTGGATGTTTTTTCTGGACAAAGGAACGTGTAAAACCCCTTAAAGACGAAAAAAACAGTTTCAAAGAGGATGTGAAAGACTTATGGCAAAACCGCCCATGGTGGATCCTTTTAGGAGCCGGAATTGCCGCCCTGATATTTAATTCCATTCGCGACGGAGCTGCCGTCTATTATTTTAAATACTACGTACAAGAGACAGAATCCCTTAACTTCGGATTTATAAATGCTTCATTCTCCTTGACCACGATTTTCTTAGTGTTGGGACAGGCGGCCAATATATTGGGGATCCTCTTTGTGACCCCCGTATCGAACAGGATCGGGAAGAAAAAAACGTACCTGACCGCCATGATATTAGCTACCGTTTTCAGTGTATTATTTTATACTCTCGGAAAAGGAGATATTATCCTGATGATGTTATTGCAGGTTTTAATCAGTATGTGTGCCGGAAGTATATTCCCACTTTTATGGTCGATGTATGCCGATATTGCCGACTATTCCGAATGGAAAACCGGACGGAGGGCGACAGGTTTGATCTTTTCTTCCTCTTCCATGTCTCAGAAATTCGGATGGGCTTTAGGTGGGGCTTTAGCCGGATGGTTACTGGGATTTTATGGTTTCAAAGCCAATATGGAACAAACAGAAATGGCTCAGCAGGGCATCCGGTTGATGGTGAGCTTCCTGCCCGCGATAGGGACGGTGTTGTCGGTCATTTTTATTGCAATGTATCCCTTATCGGAAGCCAAAATTACCGGGATTACCGGGGAATTGGAAGAAAGGAGAAAGGAATAATCATACCAGGGAAAAAATAAATCATGGAATTGTTGGAGAAAGAATTGTATGAAGAATTGACCGGAAATATCCTTCCTTTTTGGATTGATAAAATGCAGGATACGGAAAATGGCGGCTTTTGGGGCAGGATAGACGGAAATAATGTCTTTCATAAAGAGGCGAATAAGGGAGCTATACTGAATGCCCGGATCCTTTGGACTTATTCGTCGGCCTACCGGATTTTTAAGAATCCTGATTATCTGAAAATGGCGGAACGGGCATATCATTATATTTTGGAATGTTTTTTGGATAAAGAATGTGGAGGTTTATATTGGGAACTCGATTATTTGGGAATTCCTGTCAATACAAAGAAGCAAACTTACGTTCAGGGATTTGCTTTGTATGGATTTTCCGAATTTTACAGGGCGACAGGTAAACCGGAAGCGTTGGAAATGGCAAAACAATTTTTTTATCTGATAGAGAAATATGCTTACGATCCGGTTAACGGTGGATATTTTGAAGCGTTTACACGCGATTGGCAGCCAATAGAAGATATGCGTTTAAGTGAAAAAGATGCAAATGAAAAGAAAACGATGAATACTCATCTGCATGTGTTAGAGTCCTATACTAATTTATTGAGAATCCGGCAGGATTCGGAGGTAAAAGTTGCACAACAAAAGTTGGTCAGGACATTTATTGATAAAATTCAGGATAGAAATACAAATCATCTTAAGCTGTTTTTTGACGAAAACTGGGTGTCCAAATCCGGGATTATATCTTATGGACATGATATTGAGGCTTCCTGGCTTTTATATGAAGCGGCCGAAGTCTTGAATGAACCTCTTTTAATGGAGGAAATCAGACAAAAGTCTTTGGAGATTCTGGAAGCTGCTCTGGAAGGTTTGCAACCGGATGGCAGTCTGATTTATGAATCGGAAGGAACTCATATTGATGTTGAACGGCATTGGTGGGTACAAGCGGAGGCTGTTGCCGGATTGGTTTATGCATACAGGAGTTCAGGAGATAAAAAATATTTAAATAAGGCAAAAGATTGTTGGGGTTACATTCAAAAACACTTGATTGACCGGAAATCAGGAGAATGGTATTGGAGCGTGGGCGCACATGGGAATCGAAATTTTTCGGAAGATAAAGCCGGATTTTGGAAATGTCCGTATCATAATAGCAGGATGTGTATGTGTTTGAGAAACCATGGTTTCCACATGTTTCACCCGATGGCAAACAAGTGATATTCATTTGTTTATAAGAGTTATGGAATTAATTTCATTCCGTAGAATCTGCAAGTGACATTATTTGCAGATTTTTTTTGACCTCAGGTAGATTTAATGCTGTAATTATTTTTACTGTTACGCTTTTGCCCGGAAGCAAATCCATGTAATTATCCGAAATAAAATCATCTTTTCCTTCCAGTGAAATGAATGTTCCGCGCACAAATTTGTCGGCTGTAAGGGTTAGCTCACATCCGTCTTTCACAGCGACAAGCTTTGTTGAAATGGCAGTTTTGGGGAAATGTATTTCCTTGTATTTCGTAAAAAAAATGTTGTTCTCATAAATTTCCCCGTGATTATCAATGTATTCCAAGTGAACAACTGCATTTTCTTTATTCAAGCCGACAGGTAATTTTTCAGTCATATAAGTATATACCAATGTACTTGCGTTGGAAGGCACTGATATTTTGACGTCTTTTTGGAGGACGATTCCTTTATTTATATCAATTACTTGTATGGAGAGGACGCCTGATGTGTTTTTTAATCGGTCGGAAACGGCATAAATATGTAGTTTCCCGTCTTCTTCCACCGGTGATATGAGAATATCTGCAAACGATTTGACTGTGAAATAATGTTGAGCTTTCCAACGTCCGTAGTAGTCGCGGCTTGACCAGGATGCTACCGGCCAGCAATCGTTGTGTTGCCATACCAGAGAGCCCATGCAGAAATGCATGTCTCGCCGGTGAGCTTCCATTGCCATTTTCATCGCATCGGCCTGGAGTAACTGGCTCATATAAATGAATGACCGGAAGTCTTTCGGTTTTTTGTATTCTTCCAGTAAAAAATTATTGATACGGTTATTTGCGCTCATCCCTCCCCGTTGGTGGGACATCATTACTTCTGAAGTTATATTCCAGTCGGCAGGCTCGGGGGCATATTTTTTTATTGATTCGAATTCCGGAAATGACTGGAAACCATATTCGCTGAAAAAACGGCTCTTTTCGTACATGAATTGTGATAGTGGTTTCAATCCTTGCCAAACTTCCCAGTAATGCATATCTCCGACAGTGTGGTTGCGTGTCCCGTTGTTGTCGGAATAAGGAGACGATTTCCGGTAACATGCCCCGGGATGATGTTCTTCGACAACTGCGGGCAATACCACAAAATATTGATCCGTGAATTGTTTCCATATTTCTCCGGAATAAACAGGATTTTGTTTATCATATGTATTTTTCCAATTCCAGTTAAACCAGGCATCCAGACATTCGTTATTACCGCACCATAGAGCGATACAGGCATGATTACGCAAACGACGAACATTATCAATGGCTTCGAGGCGTATATTTTCAAGGAAATCTCCTTCTGCGGGGAACATACTACAAGCAAACATAAAATCCTGCCATACAAGAATACCGTATTGATCGCATAAATCGTAAAAAATGTTGTTTTCGTAAATCCCTCCTCCCCAGACTCGTAACATATTCATATTGGCATTTACCGCATCCAGGATTGTTTTTTCGTAGATAGATTTTGTTACCCGGGTAAGAAAATTATCGCAGGGAATATAATTGGCTCCCTTGGCAAATATTGGTTTTCCGTTCAGTTCAAAATAAAAACTCTCTCCGTATTGATCCGGTTTCGTAATTACTTTGAGGGATCGGATTCCTAATTTTTGGTTATTGGTATCTGCGATCTCATTTTCAATCCTCAATTGGGCTGAAAAATCGTATAAAAAAGCTTCTCCCAGGCCATTCGTCCACCATAATTTTGGATTTTTTATCCTGAAAGAAACCGGTATTTTATTCAGACCTCTGGTCAATTGTATTGTTTCTTTGCTTTCAATTCTTTTATCTGTCCGGTTATAAATTGAGATGGAAGCGTTCGTTGTTTTACCGGAAACTACTTCTATGGTAACATCAAGAACAGCTTCCCGGGGCGTCACGGAAGATTGTTTGTAGTAGACATTTTGTATGCGGGCGTTATCCCAGGCTTCCAGATAAACCGGACGCCAGATTCCTGAGGTGACCAATCTAGGCCCCCAATCCCATCCGAAGTGATAACCGGCTTTACGTGCAAATATTCCAACTTTCCGATCGAATAATCCTCCGTTTTCCGATTGGTCATTCGAGCTACGGTATTGGAATGGGAGCGCTTCCCATTGGGGCATTGTAATTTTTATCGGAGAATGAAAATAAACCTGTAATTTGTTTCTTTTTGGTTTTAAGATCCCTTTGACGCCGGATTTCCATTCCCTGAACATGTTGTTTGCAGAAAGGATTTTTACACCATTCAATGTAACATCGGCATAAGTATCCAATCCGTCGAAATTGATTGTAATGTTTTCTTTTTTCAAAAGAGATTCATCCAAATCGAAAGTCGTTTCATACAACCAGTCTTCCTTATCTATCCATTGTATGCCGCGTTCATTCAATCTGAAGAAGGGGTCTTCTATTAACTTGTTGTTCAACAGATCGGTATGCACTACTCCCGGAACGGTAGCCTGATACCAGTTGTAATTGCGTACTTGTTTGAATTTCCAGTTTTCGCACAGGTTTTTTCTTACAGGCATATTATTTCCGGATATGGAAAGCAATGGAATAACAGATAACATGCACAGGAATTTTTTCATTTTTGTTTCAGGCTAAATTGTTTTGTTTCTATATTCCAACCTTTTACTGTCAATACGGGTATTTTACTTTCCAGGTTTTTTATAGCAGTTTCAATTGTTATGGATTTACTTTCGCCCGGAAGCAGGGAAAAAAAATTATCCGTATAGAATGAAGGTCGTATGGGCTTTAATTCCGGATCCAGGAGTTGAAGTTGATTGAAAAAGGCTATAGAAGAAGACGTGTTTTTTAAATGGATATCTACAAAGAATTTATTGTCCTGTTCTCTTATTTTATAAGATGTATTCAGTTTTGCCTGTTTCAGTTTAGATAAATCTTCGAATCCGGAAGAAACAGGCCCGGTCAATGTTGTTTCACCTGAATATTTATCGTTGGATCGCCAGTAAAAATTAGATGAGATTTCTTTCCCTTTATCATCTTTCAGGCGTAATTTGATGAAATGTACCTGGGTCATGTTTTCCGGGAACAGGATTGTAAATACATCGTTTACCACAGCATCCGGAAGAAGATCTATTTTTGTTGATTTTTCATAGACTTTCGTTGAATTCAGATCGTATATTTCCGCCACGACCGTATATCCCCGGAAGTCTTTGTAATAATCGTTGACAACGGAAACCGTATTTTTCAGGAAATCGAATTGCACGTGCAAAGGTTCCAGTGAGTTGGCTGTGTGGTAGAGCGATGCGGTTGGTTCCAGCGACCAATCCCACATCCGGGCGCAGACTTGCCGGACAGGACAATTGTGGTACCAGAACAATAATCCGGAAGTGAACCGGTCTCCGTAGTCCAGTTTATTGTAGTTCCAGACTTCCCAGATGCTTTTGGAATTTACAGCTCCCACGAATTGTCCTTTTTGTGCGAATTCATCGATGGATGCGGATTGTCCGTAGTTATCGACGAGATCTTTATACATACTTGTGATCAGATGGAAACCGTTCCCGTCGAGATAATCCCAGACTTCTTTGTTGATAGGCCATAAATCTTTTTCATCCATCATTTCGCGTAAAACTTCCACCAATGGTAAGGTCGGCGCCCCATATTCAGGGTTAAAACCATCCACGCGACTCCCTCTGGCGGAGGCTGTATTTTCGTAATGTTGCATGGGGTTTACCTGTTTGTAAGGACTTCCGTCGTGTACTCCATCACATTCCGACTGCATCTGGTATCCGCGTGTACCGTCCAGTTTTGTCAGGAGTTCGCGTGTTCCGCTAACTTCCGAACTTTCATTTGAAGCGACATAATAGGCGAGTGAAGGGTGATTTCTGATTCTCTTTACGGTCGATCCGACATTATTCATGTAAATCGACTTGTCGTGAGGATGCCGGGTATCGCCTGTCATCCAAAATTCCTGCCACACCAATAATCCCAGTTCGTCGCAAAGTTGAAAGAAATAATCCGATTCGGCAATTCCTCCTCCCCATATCCTGATCAGGTTAATTCCGGATTGGCATGTGTATCGGAGTTCCGCACAGGTGCGTTCATCCGAATTTCGCAGCATAGCTTCCGGAATCCAGTTCGTTCCGCGAATGAACAGGCGATGACCGTTTATATAGAAAACGCGCGATTTATCGGGAGTGTTGGTATCGGAAATGATTTCCCGGATACCGAATTTTGTTTTTACAGAGTCGCAAACATTTCCATTGACGGAAACCGTCATTTTCAATTCGTATAATTCCTGCGTTCCTTTATTGACCGGCCACCACAAACGGGGATTACGAATGATGAGTTGCGAAAATTCATCCGGAGTAAAATTCACGGTTAATTCTTCTCCGCGTAAAATACGTACCGGCTTTTCAAACCGGATGTTTTCGCCGGTAATTTCACCTGCTACAAGGCAGATTACCGTGTCCATGGAAGTCGATGGATTGACGACTTCTACCGATACGGATTCCAGGGCTGTATTGTAATCCGGTTTAGACAGTCCGGATCTGACAAACGGATGTCTCAGGGCAACTTTTCCGGTCGAGTACAGTGTGATGCTTTTCCATATTCCGGTGTTCCGGTCGCGAATACCGTCCATAAAGGTAAAATCCCAGCCGATAGACATTAGCATCGTGGTATTCAACCCGATGTTTCCATTGCCTCCATTTCGAAATTCTCCAGCGGCGCCCCATCTTTTGGCTTGGGTGGTGCCGGGGATATCCACCGGATATACTTTGACGGCAATAGCGTTTTTTTCTCCTGTTTTTGCGAATTCGGTAATGTCAATATGATCCTCGGTAAACATACCGGTCATGACGCTGACCAGGTGTCCGTTTATCCAAATTTCCGCCCTGTAATTAATGCCTTCCGGCTGGATCCATATATTTTTACCTTTAAAAGATAGCGGAATTATAAATTCGGTTCGGAACCAGTAGGTGTAGAAATCACGACCGGTAACGGAAATATCCGGTATTAAGTTCGATTCCAGTTTGTTATTGATCCCGTAATAGGGTTCCGGATATTTTTTGTTGTACACCAATGAGTTGAGTACTGTTCCGGGAACTATGGCGGTCAACCATTCTTCCGTGTTGAATCCCGGCATGGAAAGTTTTTCGGCCGGAGCGTTTACATCTCCGGATCTGATCATTTCCCATTCGTATGCGCCTTGATGAATTTCTTTGGAATCGAGCCGGATACGCCCGTCATCACGTACATAATTAACCGGATTTCCTTTTGTAATAAGAGGAAAAATAAGAAATAAAAACAGGATCGAACTTAATAATCTCTTCATATATATTTAAATTAGTTTGTAAAATTAAGGATTTAATTCTACTTCCGAATCCGGAGTATTTTCTTTTTTATCCGAAGATATCATCAAAAACGATTTTAATATTACCTTGAGTCACAGTGAACTCAAGGTAATATGTTTTCTATACTTTAGTTAAAAATAACCCGGATTCTGTTCTTCTTCGTTCGTACCTCTCGGATTCAAGCGATCTATATGAGTCTGGGGAATCGGACGCAGCTTATGATGCTCCTTGATGTTGGGACTTGCATCCGGATTATATTTCCTTACATATTCCACCAGTTTTTCGCATCGAACCAAATCCAACCATCTCGTATATTCGCCCAAAAGTTCACGTCCTCTTTCGTCGAGGATAAAATCAACAAAATTGGCGCTAAGATCATCCGCTTTGACTTCTATCTCGGAATAGGTGGAGTGCGTATCGT
>JAIRZF010000296.1 GCA_031267385.1 Dysgonamonadaceae bacterium
GCCATATTGTATCCGTGTCCTTCATTGAGACCGTTGGCCAACACATTACCATTCATTCCCAGGTGAAACAGACCGATGATGATGTCGGCTTTTTCGTTTTGTTTTAGTGTAGCGACCCATTGTTGAGCCGTTTTTTGTGCATCGTCAAAGTGCATGTCCGGCCATAAACTTTTGGGAAGCCAGGTCGGTATTCCGGGAGTGATAATGCCCAGTACTGCAATTTTGATCCCTTCAATTTCAAAGAGGGTATACGGTTTGAAATAGCTGCCGGATCCTTTTCCTTCATCAAAAACAGCATTTGCCGCCATCCAGGGGAAGTCGGATTGCCGGACGAGCCGGTCGTAGACGCGAGGCCCGGTCTCAATGTCATGATTGCCTACAGTTCCCGCATCATAAGCCATGTAATTAAGAATTCTGGGCGACAAGTGTTTGGAGGTTGTGTCTACATAATTGTAATAATAAGCGGAAGGTTGTCCTTGTAGAATATCTCCGTTATCCAACATCAGCAGCCGGTTTCCGTATTTGGCTCTTTCCTGTTTCAGGTAAGTACTAACCCGGGCAAGGCTTCCTTTACCCGGTTTTTCATTTATAAAATCATAAGGGAAATAATTGCCGTGTATATCTGTAGTTTCCAGTATTTTTATACGGATTTCTTTTTGTTGGGCGGATAATCCGGCGAAAATAAGGATAAAAATGGTAAAAAGAGCGAGTCGTTTCATTTTCCGTTACGTATAAGGGTGATAAATTCTTCTCTTGTTTTAGCCTGATTGAAAACTCCTGTAAAATCGGACGTGGTAGTGACGGAGTTTTGTTTCTCTACGCCTCTCATTTGCATGCACATATGTTGGGCTTCGATGACAACCATCACTCCAAGCGGATTCAGCGTCTTTTGAATACAATCTTTGATTTGGGTAGTCAACCGTTCCTGGATCTGCAATCTCCTGGAAAAAACATCGACTACGCGGGGGATTTTGCTCAGTCCGGTTACCGCTTCCCGTGGGATGTAGGCTACGTGAGCCTTTCCGAAGAATGGTAACATGTGATGTTCACACATGGAAAAGAAATCAATGTCTTTTACGATTACCATTTGTTTATAATCTTCAATAAAGACGGCGGAGGACAATATTTTTGCCGGATCCTGTACATATCCCCTGGTGAGAAACATCATCGCTTTTGCTACTCTTTCCGGCGTTTTCAGCAAGCCCTCACGCTCCGGATTTTCTCCCAGTAATTCCAGTATACGTTTGTAATGAAAAGTCAATTCCTCTTTCCTTTTGACGTCTTCTGCGCTTAATTCCATAATTTAATTCTGATTGTTTACAGGAATATTCACTTCTTCCACTTTTACAGGATACATTTCTTTCCCAAAATCAGGGAACGCTTGTTTTAATTCCTGCATGAATACCATCGCTTCTTCTTTTGTGCGGAAATCTCCGATCCGCAAACTCCATCTGGGGGGGCGGTATTCGATATAGGTCTTCACATCAGGAAAGAGTTCCCTGATTGTCCGGTCTTTTCCGGATGCCTCCTCTTTAGCGGTACGGGAATCATTTCCGGAAAAAACCTGTACGCGAAATCCCGGAACTTTCAAATATTCGGCGTCCTTTGATGAAGAATTTTTCCAGGGAGTTCCTATCAAACGGTTTATTCCGGGGTCGGCAGTAATGCGCACGATACCTTTGAAATTTTGAGGATCGTTTGATTGCAATTCCTGGATGATTGTGTTTTTTTGATCGGAAACACCTTGTGCCTGAACGGAAATACCGGACAGGCACAAGAATGAAGATAGAATAAAAGTTCTTAAACTCATTTTTTAGAAAGCTTCAACGATCGGCATAAATTTGTCTACTCCCAAAGACGCGCCGCCGATAAGTCCGCCGTCAACGTCCGGGTTAGAGAATAATTCTTTTGCATTGCTTGCATTACAGCTGCCGCCATAAAGGATTGATGTGTCATTGGCAACTGCTTCTCCATATTTTGCAACGAGGGTATTACGGATGAACGCATGCATTTCCTGAGCTTGGTCTGAAGTTGCGGTAACACCGGTTCCAATCGCCCATACAGGCTCGTAGGCCAATATGATCTTACGGAAATCTTCAGCCGACAGGTTGAACAGGCCTTCACGGATTTGAGTTTCAACGACTTCAAAATGTTTCCCGGCATTTCTTTCATTCAAAACTTCGCCGATACAGAAAATAGGAGTCAACCCGTTTGCAAGAGCCAACGATACTTTTTCTTTCAGGGTGGCATTGGTTTCTCCGTAGTAAGTTCTACGTTCGGAGTGTCCCAGTATCACATAGTTAGCGCCTGTGGAAGCAACCATTGCCGCAGAAACCTCTCCGGTATAGGCTCCGGAAGCTTTATCTGCACAATTTTGAGCCGATACGCCGATCAGTTTCGTGTCGATTATTGCAGCAACACTGGCCAGATGGATAAACGGGGTTCCTATAATTACGTCACAGTTTACTTTCTTGCCTTTCAATGCAGCCTCCAACTCCTTTGCCAAAGTGAGGCCTTCCTGCAGGTTGTTGTTCATTTTCCAGTTTCCTGCTACAATATTTTTTCTCATGTTGAATTATAAAATATTTAGTGATTAAAAATTAATTTTCTTTTTTTTGGAACGGATCCTGTCCAGCATAAATAGTAATGCCAAGGGCGTCATTAATATGATTGCACAACAGAATACTTTTTGAACGTCTTTATCAGGCGCAATCTCCCCAAGTCCCGTTTCATTGAGAGGCAACTCAAGACGGCTGTCGACAGGCAAATTACGATGAGCCCACTTATTGATAATAGTTCCGTTTTTGATCAGCATCATTCCCGGATTGGAACGAACAATGGTTTTCAGGGTGATACCGTCTGTGGTGCAGATCCGGTATTCGGCTCCCGTATTTTCCGCCCATTCCACAATTTGATCCGGAGTGGATGCCGTAAGCATATAATAACCGTAGCCAAATCGTTGAGCATAATCGTAGAGTTCATTGATCTTATCGACATCGGAATCATTTGCTTTATCTAACCTGTAGGAGATCAGAAGGAAAGAATAAGTCGTATCGGCAAGGACGTTGTCCGTGATGTCATCTCCCGTGATGGTCGTTATTGTAAAGTCATGAATTGGAGGGGTATAGCCTTTTTTTACCAGGATAGATTTGGAATCTATGAATTTCCAGGACGGATCGTCTGCCGGATAATTATCCAATGTAAATTCCTGTTTAACACCATCTTTCTCGTAGATAAATGATGTTTCGTATACGTCATGCGGCGCTCCTTCCGGCCTTATCATCTTCTCCGGGATATTATTTCCTATTTTATACGGGCGAAAATCCAAAATCGGCAAGTTGCCGTAACAATACGTGGATATGCTGAGGATAAATACTGTTGTATATAATGCAGCTAACGATACGGATTTTTCCGAAAAAACGGGAGTCATCAGCTTATACCAAAAGAATGTTGCAAGGGTAAAAGCCATTAATATCACATTTTTATAAAAAGTTTCCCAATTGGTAATTACCAGTGCATCCCCGAAACATCCGCAATCGCTCACCGGGTTTGCAATGGCCAGGTAGAGCGTAAGGCAGGTCATGAACGACATGAACAACAATGTCAGAATCGTTGTTACCCGGCGATACATTGCCAACAATAAAAATATGCCCAGGACAAATTCGAGCGCCGAGAGGAATAATGAGGCGGGGAGGGCTGAGAAACTTAGAGAATCCAGTCCGAATGAGGAGAAATAATCCTGGAACTTGTAAGCGCTTCCCAGTGGGTCTACTGCTTTAACAAATCCGGAAAAGATAAAAACGCATCCCAGAATTACCCTGGAAATTTCAACCGGTATTTTTTTAGCTTTTTCAGGTAGTTTCATTTTCTTCAAATTCTAATTTTATAAGGCCAAACAGTGCATAATTGATCATATCCATGTAATTTGCGTCAACTCCTTCGGAAATAAGGGTTTGACCATCGTTTTTTTCGATTTGCTTTGTCCGGTAGATTTTTGTAAGGATCATATCCGTATAGGAGCTGACACGCATACTTCTCCATGCTTCGTCGTAATCATGGTTTTTTGCATACATCAATTCTTTGGTTTCTGTGATGTATTTATCGTATAACTCCAGGGCGGTTTCATTACTGATGTCGGTGGTATCGGCAAATCCTGTGTGTAATTGTATCAGACCGATCACGCCGTAGTTGACAATGGCAATAAATTCAGGCCTGACGCCTTCTTCAATTTTGGCGGAACCTTTAATTTCCAGGGTTCGTATACGATTTGCCTTGATGAAAATCTGGTCTGTAATTGATTCCGGGCGCATGATACGCCAGGATGGACCATAATCTTTGAGCTTTTTCTCAAAGATCCTCCTGCAGATAGTGATGACGGCGTCGAATTGCTGATTGGTGTTCATAGTAAATTTTATCAGCCGCAAAGATAGAAAATTTCACACAGATTTCACAGATTACGCGGATAATAAATTTGTGTGATCCGTGAAACCCGG
>JAIRZF010000013.1 GCA_031267385.1 Dysgonamonadaceae bacterium
GGGTGTCGAGCGAGAAGGAAAGTAAATCGTGCGGATTTTTCGAATAATCTTCAAAGTCATCCTTGCAAGCAAAGAAACTTGCAAGCAGTAACAAAAGGAATGAGAAAAAAACTCCTCGCAATTGGTTCATATTGTTAAATTCTAATTATTAAAGTTGTAACGACATTCAAATAAACGGTTTTTCCGCCGGTTTATTTTACCGGAATTTCCGTAAGTGATGAAAAAATGATTTGAAATGCCGTCGTAAGGGGCAAAAAACAAGGCAATGATATTTTATGCAAATATTTAGACAGGGAAGTATTGATATGATTGCGGATAATCTAAAAAATCACTATATTTGCAACGCTAAAATTGTAAAAATTATGAAAATTCAAACAAACATTTTGATTATATTCGTTTTGTTATTGGTTTCACTTTCGCTTTTTTCTCAAAGCGATAAAATGGCTTGGTGGCGGGAAGCGCGTTTTGGGATGTTTATTCATTGGGGAGTTTATGCCGTTTACGGGAATGTTTATGATGGAGTGGATATAAATGGCGAACAAGTGCATTATGACAAACGGACGACCGGGATGCCGGCGGAGTGGATTTTGAGTGCGGCGAAAATACCCAGAGCCACTTATCGTGAAGCGGCGAAAGAATTTGAGGCTAAAGATTATGATCCGAAAAAATGGGTGGAAATAGCCCAAAAGGCTGGAATGAAATATATTGTCATCACAGCGAAACATCATGACGGATTTTGTTTATTTGAAACTCAATATACAGATTGGAATGCGATTGACGCTTCTGCGGCAAAAAGAGATTTGTTGAAAGAGTTGGTGCAGGAAGCGAAAAAGGCCGGCTTGAAAATCGGATTTTATTATTCGCAAAACTTGGACTGGATGTCGGAAGGTGGTATGGGTGCCGTGCCGGAATTAAACGGAGCGACATATCCGTTAGATAAGGTGGAAGCTTATGTTGACACGCAAGTTATACCCCAAATTAAGGAATTAACCACTAATTACGACATTGATCTTTTTTGGTTTGATTATCCCGGCGTAAATAATTCCAATACCGAAATCAGCCAACGTATCTTGGACGCCCTCTTGGAATCTCCAATTGGCAATAAGGTAATCTATAACAATCGCTTATTCTCTGGCTTTGACGGCGATTTTTCTACACCGGAAAATGATACGCCTCAAATACCCTACAATGGATATAGCGATGGACGTGATTGGGAAGCCTGTTCATCTTTAAATACTTCCTGGGGTTATGAGTCTGATCCTGAAACAGAAACTGTTTGGACATTGCTTCGATGGAAATCCACAATTTACACAATTAGCCGGATATTGGAATTGAGCAGTAAAGGAGGAAATTTCCTTTTGAATGTAGGGCCGGACAAACAGGGTGTGATTCCTGAACACTTTCAGTCTGTTTTGACTGAAGTAGGAGAATGGATGAATATTTACGGCGAAACAATTTATGGAACGGAAAAAAATAATTTGGTAAATCCTTTCGAATACGGCTACGTAACGCAGAAACGGGAAAATAATGGTGTTCATTGGTATTTGCACATTTCGCCGGCTTATTGGACGGAAAAAGAAATTGTCTTGACCGGCGTAACGGAATTGCCTCAAACAGCCGTTTTGTTTGAGACAAAGGAATCGCTCAAGGTAGAATTAAAAAATAATAATCTGATTATTTCTTTACCGGACAATTGTCCCAATTCTTACTATGCTACCTTGGATTTTTATTTTACAAATGCTCCAACGCAGATTGCCCAATCCGGGATAAGGAACGGAATCATTCGTTTAACTCCTTTTCAAGCAACTGTTAACGATATAAAGAAAGACTATGTTCCTTATTCCTTAAAAAACTGGTACAGGAAAAATGCGGAAATAGGGGTTGATATATTCCTGGATGCTGGAGAATATACCATTGAAGCTGAATATGCTGCATGGGTGGACGGAGGGGAAATCTATTTCAAGATAGACAACAATGATTATACGGGAAATTATAAAAGTACAGGAAATGCAATGGTACCTAACGATTTGGGAAATTATATTACAGATGATTTCGGCGGAATAAAAATCACGTTACCGGAATCCAAAATATATTCCATTAAAATTAAGCGGAACGCTGAAATTCCCAATGTGACCAATTGGATAAATGTCAGGTCTTTTATTTTCAAAAAAGAAGTCGCGGATTCGACAGTGAATATTAATCCACAAATACGGATTTATCCCAGCCTGATAAAAAACGGGTATTTCATTTGTGAAAGCCCTGAAATGCAAACGCTTCGGATATATGATTCTTTAGGTCGTTACTGCAAAACGTTCACCGTAGACGATAAAAAACCGGTAAATGTAGAAGAACTTGATGCTGGGGTTTATAGCGTTGTTGGAGAGAATTTCTCAGAAAAGATAATAATCCAATAATATGGAGCAGAAAAATTATACGGGCGAAAAGTTAACGAAGCAAGAGGAACAAACCGTTTCCGAACCGATGGAGGCATACATTTCTCTCTCTAAACGCTATACGTATGCGGATTATTTATCCTGGACAGATGATAAACGGCGGGAATTATACGATGGAATTATCCACGATTTATTTAGCGCTCCGAATCGTTTTCATGCCGAAATTTCATTCAATTTATCTTTTATCATCCAATGGTTTGTTAAAAAACGGAAAGGGAAAGGGAAATGTAAAGTTTATCACGCTCCGTTTGACGTCCGCCTTCCCAAGAACGGCGAAACGGCCGATGATAAAATCTATACCGTCGTCCAGCCCGATATCTGCGTCATTTGCGATCCGGCAAAATTAGACAAAAGAGGTTGTATCGGCGCTCCGGATTTGATTGTTGAAGTCCAATCGCCTTCTACTGCCAAACACGATTTGAATGACAAATTCAGATTATATGAAGAGGCCGGCGTAA
>JAIRZF010000030.1 GCA_031267385.1 Dysgonamonadaceae bacterium
ACGCCGAACAGTTCGGCAATCTGCCACTCCGACAACCATACATTACCGTTTGCAGGAGTAATTTTTACTCCGTTTTCGTTTATTGTTATTTTTCCACGTTCCATGATTATATGTTTTTAATTGTTTGTTGATTATCAGGCAATTCATATTTACCCGCAATCCGTTTTTCGAGTTTTGTCATATCTTCATTGAGTTTTGTCCGCGTTACCTTCGCATAAATCCGGGTAGTTTTTACGGACTTATGCCCCATCATTTGGCTTAACGTTTCAATCGGGATGCCGTTTGTCAGGCAGACCGTTGTCCCGAAGCTGTGCCTGCTCATGTGAAAGTTCAGGCGTTTATCAATTCCCGCGGCTTGGGCTATTTTCTTTAATTGAAGGTCAAAATCCACCAAAGTACGCACCTTGAAAATATTCCCCTCTGTTCCTGCAAATTTGGTGTTTTTATACTTATTCAAAATCTGCAGTGGAATATCCAGTAGTGGAATATGTGATGCGGTACCGGTCTTTTTGCGATTCAAAACTATCCATTGATTGTCGTCGTTATTTATCTGAATATGGCTGTGATTCAAGTCTTTCAAGTCCGAATATGAAAGTCCTGTAAAGCAGGAAAACAGGAACATATCCCGAATAAAGCTTGTCGATGCCCGTCTAAAATTCGTTTTCATCAGCCGTTCCAATTCTTCCCCGGATAAATACCGGCGATGCTCAATAATCTTTTCCTGCGTATAATCAAAGAATGGGTCTTGGCGTAACAAACCCCTGTTAAATCCTCTTTTGACGGTTGTTCGCAACGGTGCAATAAATGAATGAACAGACCACGCCGACAAGTGTAAATCCACTTTCAAATAATAGGCAAAATCTTCAATCAACGCAATATTCACTTTGCCAAATGGAATATCATCTACGCTCAATTTCTCTTTCAGGAAATTTTTCAAATGACGGTAACCTTTACAGTATTGGATATAAGTGTTTTCACTGTTTTTGATTCCAATCCCTTTCTTCTTTTCTTCCAGAAAGTTAGAAAATTCCTGCATAACAGCATTTTGATGCGTTCCGATTCCCCGAAGTGCATTTTTAAGCATCCCGGCGGTAAGATAGCCCTTGTTTTCAAGCATATTGCGGTAATGATTTCCAACTTCGGTTTTATAATTTTCAATTTGCCTGTTGATTTCAATGATTTCTTTTGAGTTGCCTGTTGCCTTTCCTGAACCTGCGTTCCAATCGTCAGGCAAAATTTCCAGTCCTGTACTGAAAGCCGTATTTTCGCCGTCAATACTTATCCGTCCGAGTATCGGGCATTTGCCTGATTTTTTCGTTTTACTTGTGTTGATATAGAATAATATACCAAATGTGCTTCTGTTTGTTTGCATAATTCAAATTTTTAATTGGCTGATAATTAATGAATAAAAACATACTTGTCCGCAATCCGGGTAGATAGCAGTTTCATGTCGCTACCGATTTTTTCACGATTGACGTGCGCGTAACGCTGTGTGGTCGCAATATCCGTGTGTCCGAGCATTTTGGATACGCTTTCGATTGGAACTCCCTGTGACAGGCAGACCTGCGAGGCGAATGTATGGCGGCTTTGATGGAATGACAGGGGACGGATTATCCCGCAAAGTTTGGCTACTTCTTTCAGCAATTTATTGATTTTCACTTGACAAAATACATTGAATACCAAACCGTCTTTTGATAAATCCCTGTACCGGTCAATAATTCGTAAAGGGATATTCAATAGCTTGACATTAAAGGGTATGCTTGTTTTCTGCCTTGATTTGGAAATCCATAGGCTGCCGTCTTCTTCCCTAACAGTCTCTTTCCAAGTGAGATTCTTTAGGTCAATGTAGGAAATGCCTGTAAAACAGGAAAAAACAAACATGTCGCGGACAAAATTCAAACTTGTGGATTCAATCGGGGTAGAAACAAGCCGTTCAAACTCGCCTGAACTCAACGACCTGATGCTAAACTCCGGTCGTGTTAGTTTGTACCCGAAAAACGGCGGATGGCTAATTAAATTCTTGTGTAGTGCCTTTCCTGCTGCGGATAAGAGTTGAACAATAACCCCATTAACTGAAGCGGGTTTTAGTTTTCTTTCCACCCGCAAATAGAAATCAAAATCTTCAATAAACGGTAAATTCAACTGTGAAAGTGGAATGTCTTTAACATTGTATTTCTCTTTGAGAAAGCATTGTAAATGCTTGCGGGTATTGATGTATTGTAGGTAACTTGATTGTTTTCGGTCAATGCCAATGCGAGATTGAAATTCCTGCATAATCTCATCAAATAGGATAAGCAGGGTTTTCTGCGTAGAGGCAATACCCTGAAAAGCATTTTTGACTTCCAACGCCGAAACTTTTCCGATGCGTTTAAGGATTTCCGAATAATGGGAATGAATGGAAAGATTGATTTTGTTTAACTCCCTGTTCAACTCCGTTGCAACCTTACTTTTGCCGATAGCCCGTCCGGACTTGACATTCCACAATCGTTCCTCGACTTTTAGTTTGGAACTAAATTGGGCAATGCTCTTGCCAATGATAATTTTTCCGACAATCGGATAAATGGAACTACCCGATTTTTCATTTTTTTGTACTCGTTTGAGGTAAAACGATACCTTTAAATTTGTGTTCATAAACTCACATTTTTAAGTTATAAAATTACTTACTTTGTGAGTTATCCGAACAATGTAAACGACAGACAAACAGCGTTATAATCAGCCAATTAACGACATTGTCTTACCGCATTTTGCGCTGTTCCGAATGGGTAACGGTTTGGAAACGGAACGTTTGCTTTTTTATGCCGGAAATGGCATTTTAGCCAATCGGCAACGAAAGCCAACCGAAGACAAATCTGCTGATTTCTATTGGATTACCCTTTTTTGCTTTTGGGTGCTTTTTTTGAGGTGGGTTTACAAAAATACATAAAATATCACTACCTTTGTGCAAGAGTAGGGAAAAAACCAAGTAACTAAGCAACGTTGATGAGTAGCGGAAAGAAAAATTTATTATTTTACGTTCTGATGCTGTTGATATTCGGTATCTTAATGTATCTGGTACTTCAAATGGGAAGCCGGTTTGAAACCACGGTTTCAGCCCGTGTCGTCGAGTCGGCGGAAGGGTTTCTTTCCAGAGGATTTGAGATTTTTTCAACCGGGCTTGAATATAGTTTGAAAACTCCGGTCGCAATGCTTTTGTTGCAAATGATCGCTATTCTCTTTACGGCCCGTGTTTTTGGATTGATATTCATTAAAATGGGGCAGCCTTCCGTTATCGGGGAAATTATTGCTGGTATCGTACTCGGCCCATCCGTATTGGCTCATTTTTTCCCGGAAGTTTCAACTTTCCTTTTTTCGCAGGAAACATTTGATAATATCAGTATTTTGAGTCAGATCGGTTTGATCCTGTTCATGTTCGTTATAGGAATGGAACTGGATATTTCGGAAGTTCGTAAAAAAATGAAAGAAACGCTTCTGATCAGTCATGCCGGTATTATCGTTCCGTTTTTTTGCGGAATACTCGCTGCATATTGGACTTATTCGAATTATGCCTCCGGTACTACGCCTTTCGTTTCGTATGCTTTATTCATTGGAGTTGCGATGAGTATTACGGCTTTTCCCGTCTTAGCCCGTATTCTGCAGGAAAAAGGTCTGACAAAATCTCACTTAGGGACATTGTCGTTGGCAAGCGCTGCAAATGGGGATGTTACGGCCTGGTGTTTACTCGCCGCCGTGATTGCAATTGCACAGTCAGGAACATTTGCAGGAGCGATTTACACGATTTTATTTTCGGCAATATTTCTTGTTTTTATGTTCTTTGTTATACGTCCATTCCTGAATATTATTGGAAATATTTACCGGAATAAGGAAGTGATTACCAAGACCATTGTGGCATTTATGTTATTAGTCCTGATCATATCTGCTTATGTGACCGAAGTTTTGGGAGTTCATGCTCTCTTTGGCGCATTTATGGCGGGTGTCGTGATGCCCTCAAATCCGAAATTCCGTAAAATCCTGACAGAAAAGGTAGAAGATATTTCCTTATCCATATTTTTACCCCTGTTTTTTGTTTCTACCGGTTTGAAAACCCAGATCGGACTGATTGGTACTACGGAAGAATGGATAACATGTCTGGTATTTATTTTGTTCGCCGTGATCGGGAAAGTGTTGGGTACAGCCTTTGCAGCACGGATAACAGGAGAACCCTGGAAAGACAGTTGGTCGTTAGGCGCTTTGATGAATACAAGAGGATTGATGGAATTGATAGTCCTGACCATCGGTTACGAGATGGGTATTTTACCGCAGGCGATTTTTGTGATGCTGGTGTTAATGACTCTTGCAACTACTGTGATGACTGGGCCTTTAATGAATCTGATCGATTTTTCTTATAGGAGAAAGGATGAAAAAACGGGTGTTGTACGTAAAACTACCGGCAAACTTCGCGTTTTGCTTTCTTTCGGTCGTGCAGGAAGTGGACAAATGTTACTGAACGTAGCCGAACAGGTATTTTCCGGAGGAAAAAGACCTTTTGAAATAACCGCCTTACACCTTACTGTGGGGACGGAGATCAATCCGATGCATACGGGAAATTTTGAAGAACTTAGTTTTGAACCGATATTGGAAAAAGCGAAATCGTTGCAAATAGATATAAAAACCCGTTATGAAGTGACGAATGACGCCGGACAGGAAATTGTGAACATTACGAATCATGAAGGCTATGATTTCCTTCTGGTTGGAGCCGGTATTTCAATGTCGGATCTTCCGGAAGATATTGAGGCCGCCCGTCACCGTCAGATTTATTATGAAAAATATTTCTCCAAACTGGGCGCTTCTCAATCATTGTTTTATCCCGGAGATTTATTAAAGGATAAGACCCATTTCTTTATAGAGCAAACGCGGGTTCCGGTTGGGATATTTGTTAATCGCGAATTTACGAAAGCAGATAAGGTAATTGTCGTACTTGAAAAGGCCAGGGATGTTTTTTTGCTCGATTATGCCCGGAATCTAATGGTTTCCAACGGGGCTGAAATCTGTATACATGAATTGGGCAGTGAAGTGGCTAAGAACAAGATATCAGACTCAAGGGTTCGGGAATTTCTGATTTCAAATAAAGATACTTCGTTGGTTAGTCTTCCGAAATTATCAACTAATGTTTTGGTAAAGAATAATTTCATGCTGATCAGTTATGATTCATGGATGAATATCATGGATAGGGAAAAAGATTCGCTGCAATTGATGCCTTCGACCTTGATTATCAGCAATAAGAAAAATGAAAGATGAAAATAAGCTTGCTTCTGGTCGGAAAAACGGCGCAGGATTTTGTTCAAAAAGGCGTGGATGAATTTTGCAGCCGGTTGAAACATTATATTCCTTTTGAATTGGAGATTATCCCGGATATTAAAAATACGAAGAATCTTTCGTTCGATCAGGTAAAAGAAAAAGAGGGAGAATCAATTTTGAAAACTCTTCAGCCGGGAGATCATGTGGTTTTGTTGGATGAGCGCGGAAAAGAATGGTCTTCTCTTCAGTTTGCAGAATATCTGGAAAAGAAAATGCATGTAGTTCCCAAACGTCTGGTTTTTGTGATTGGCGGGCCTTATGGGTTTTCTCAGAAGGTTTATGATACTGCTCAGGAGAAGGTTTCTTTATCTAAAATGACGTTTTCCCATCAATTGATCCGGTTGATTTTTGTGGAGCAGTTGTACCGGGCAATGACTATTCTGAATAATGAACCATATCATCATGAATGAGATTCATTTACAAAAACTCCGGGATATATCAGAGATCCCGGAGTTTTTACGTTTTATTTGCAATTAATTTTATCAGTCATTTTCAAAATGATGTCTTACGAATAATTCGATTGCCTGATATTCCGCCATGCCCAGTTTGTCGTATTTCACGGCAGTAGCGATATTGCGTTCTTCGGCGCGTTGCCAGAATTCACGCGTATCGGTTCCCGGAAATAATGGACGGTCTTTTTGAGATTGGTGTTTGAAGATTGCCATTCGTTTGATACGGCTTTCTTCCGGACTTAAAGGGACTGCCATATCCACTTCGGAGACGTCCCACTCCTGCCAGGCTCCGCGATACAGCCACAAACGACATTCATTGAGCCATTCGCGACCTTTCAATTTTTTGAGCGCTTCGAGGACACCTATGAAACAAACACGGTGAGTCCCGTGAGGGTCGGATAAATCCCCGGCGGCAAAGATCTGATGAGGTTTTACTTCATCCAACAGATCGGCAATAATTCTGATGTCTTCTTCTCCGATCGGTTTCTTTTTGACGGCGCCGGTTTCGTAAAACGGCAGATCTAAGAAATGACTCCTGTCTTCCGGGATTCCGAGATAACGACAGGCAGCCTTTGCTTCGCCACGGCGGATAATTCCTTTGCATGCGGAAATTTGAGGTAAATCGATTTGTCCGGCTTTTTTATGTTTAAAAAATTCCAATGTTTCCCTGTAAGCTTTATCGGCTTTCTTTTCGTCGAAACCGTAAGCCTTGGAAATATCCCGGACAAAATCGAGAAAACGTGTCACTTCATCATCGAATACCGCGATATTACCGGATGTCTGATAAGCAACATGCACTTCATGTCCGTGTTCCGATAAACGGGCGAGCGTACCTCCCATCGAAATGACATCGTCGTCGGGGTGAGGGCTGAACACGACCACCCGTTTGGGGAATGGTTCTGCACGTTCGGGTCGGGTGCTGTCGTCGGCATTGGGTTTACCGCCCGGCCATCCGGTAATAGTATGCTGTAAGTCATTGAATACGCGAATGTTGATCTTGTTGGCAGGGCCTAATTGAGCAACCAATTCTCCCAAACCGGCATCGTTATAATCACGTTCGGTAAGTTTCAGGATAGGCTTGTCCAATTTTTCACATAACCAGAAAACAGCCCGTCGGATCAACTTATCAGACCATCTTACCGGGCCGGTTAACCACGGAGTTTTAATCCTGGTTAATTCTGCGGAAGAAGATTCGTCAAAAATAAAGCTGACATGCGGGTGTTTTTGAAGCACAGAGGCAGGAACCATCTCTGTCACATCGCCCTCGACAATTTTTTTGATTATGCGGGCTTTGCCTTCACCCCAGGCCATGATGATGATGCGTTTCGCATCCATAACAGTACCAATACCCATAGTAATGCAATAGCCCGGCACATTTTCTTCACCGAAGAAATTGCTGGCTGCACTCATCCGGGTACTGTAATCCATCGTAATCAGCCGGGTACGGGAATTGAGCATAGATCCGGGTTCATTGGCCCCGATTTGTCCGCGACCATCCAGTCCGAGCAATTGCAAATCAATTCCGCCGACTTCGGCAATTTTATTTTCATATTCAGTACAAAAAGAAGAAATTTCTTCCTTTTTCAGATCTCCCGGAATCAGGTGGATGTTATTTTTCAGAATATCGACTTCGTCAAATAAATATTCATGCATGTAACGGTGATGGCTTTGCAACTCATCCTCATTCAACGGATAATATTCATTGATGTTGAAAACGATGACATTCTTAAAACTCAGTCCTTCTTCTTTATGCATTTTGACAAGGTTCTCATAGACCCCTACGGCTGTAGAACCTGCGATCAGGCCTAATACACACTTTTCCCCCTTTTGAGCTTTGTCCCGAATCAGCTTGGCCACCTCTTTGGCTACTAATTTGGAAGCGATTTCCGCATCGGAGAAAATCGATACGGGAACTTTTTCGTAGCGCTTTTCAAATTTTTCCATATTTGTTATTTTTTAAGTGGGCAAAGGTAGTCCTTTTTTTACTCCTAAGCAAGTTTACAGTAGGCTTTTTAGTGTGAAATTTTTGAAATCAGGGATGACTTTCCACACCATATCTTTTATGCTTTCTTCCGGGTTGGTTGTAGATAATCCTACAACTTTCATTCCGGCGTTATTTCCGGATTGTATTCCGTGAAAAGAGTCTTCAAATACGATGCAATTTTTGGGATCGACTCCCAGATCCTGAGCGGCCAAGAGGTAACACATAGGGTGAGGTTTCCCGTGAGTGATCCGGTTGGCCGATACGATGGTATCGAAGTAATGTCTGATGGGAACGTTTTTGAATGTAATATCCAGTTTTTTGTTGTCCGAGCTGGTTACCAATCCGATTTTTATGTTATTTTCTTTCAGTTCATGAAGAAACGCTAATACGCCTGGGACTGGAGGCATTTGCATCTGTGTTTCAAATTCAGCGCTTTCTTTCAGGAGCTTATCAATTTGTTCTTGTGGCAAATGGGATAAAAAAATTGTCACAATGTTTGGAAGGGTGGTTCCTTTTATTTTCTGTTCGATTCCTTTTTCGAGCTTGTATTCTTTTCCTGCTTTTATCCAGAAAAGATCGTACTGAGGCTCGGTATCAATGATGACACCGTCCAGGTCAAATAATACTGCAAATTCTTGGTTCATTTCCTGTTTTTAATTATTTAATTACTACTGACCGACTAAAAAACAAAAAAAGGCTTACTCCCATGTGGTTTCATTATTTTTTGAATTTCAATCTCAAACTGTTTCCTACAACGCTTACGCTGCTTAAAGCCATAGCTAATCCCGCTATTGTCGGGTCGAGGAGGAATCCGTTGATAGGATAGAGAATACCTCCTGCAATGGGAATACCTACGATGTTGTATATGAATGCCCAGAACAGGTTTTGTCGGATAGCCCGGATAGTATCGGCCGAAATCCGGATAGCCTGAGAAATCTTTGTTAAATCGTTTGAGATGATTGTCATTTCCGCTACATCCATGGCAATGTCGCTTCCCTGTCCCATGGCAATACCTACGTCTGCCTGTGCCAGAGCGTTACTGTCGTTGATGCCGTCTCCTATCATGGCAACTATTTTCCCTTCGGATTGTAATTGTCTGATAATTGTTTCTTTTTGATCCGGTAATAATCCTGCTTCAAAATGTTTGATATCACAGGCTTTTGCAATTTTTCCGGCTACCTGGCGATTATCTCCGGTAAGCATTACGGTTTCAATGCCCATGGAATGTAATTCCCGGATTCCGGCAATAGATGTTTCCCGGATTTTATCAGATACGGCCAAAACGCAGAGAGTTTCTTGTTCATTTACGAACCATATGACGGTTTTTGCCTCTTTTTCCCAGTCTTCGGCTGCCTGTTTCAGTGTGTTATCTATATTGATACTTGGATTTTCAAGTATTTTTGAATTTCCCGAGATATAGGTTTTACCATTGTATTTTGCACTGATTCCGTATCCTGTTTCGCTTTTGAAGTCAAAAATTTCCACCTGGTTTTCAGCGCTTAAATTACTTAAATATTTTACTATTGATTCGGCTACAGGATGTTCCGATCGGGATTCCATCGCCATAAAGATTTCTGTTACATTCGATTCGTTTCCAGACCATAAAATATTGGTTACTTCGGGTTTACCTTCAGTAATTGTTCCCGTTTTATCTAGTACTACACAATCAATTTTTTTTGCTAATTCGAGGCTCTCGGCATCCTTGATCAGGATGCCTTTTTCCGCGCCATTACTGATTCCTACCATAATAGCTGTCGGAGTTGCCAATCCCAGAGCGCAAGGACAAGCTATAATCAAGACGGTGACGAAGGCTAACAGTCCTTGTGTGAATCCGTCATTATCTCCGAAAACCAGCCAGCAGACTAAAGCTATAAAGGCGCAGGCAATGACCGCAGGAACAAATATCCCGACTACTTTGTCGGCCAGCTTCTGAATGGGGACTTTGCTGGACTGGGCGTCCCGAACTTTGCGGATAACCTGTGCCAGTAAGGTGTCATTCCCTACTTTTTCGGCTCTGAATGTAAAGCTGCCTTTTTGATTGACTGTTCCGGTGAATACCTGATCGTTTACTGATTTTTTCACGGGAATCGGTTCGCCGCTCAACATGCTTTCGTCGATATATGAACTTCCGGAGACCAGTGTGCCGTCCACAGGAATACGTTCTCCCGGTTTTACCAGCAGAATATCTCCTTGACGGAGCATTTTGATCGGTGTAATTACCTGATTTCCATCTGGTAACACTACTGTTGCCGACCGGGGCTGTAGTCCCATCAGTTTTTTAATGGAAGATGTGATATTGGATTTTGCTTTTTCTTCAAGGAACTTACCGAGCAACAGGAAAGCAATTATTACTCCGGCTGTTTCAAAATAGACGTGAGAATGTAGTCCTTGCTTTGTCCAAAAATCAGGGTAAAGCGTATTGAATACACTAAACGTATAGGCTATTCCGACGCTTAAGGCGACCAGGGTATCCATGTTCATTTGTCCATGACCGGCTTGTTTCCATGCCCCGGAGAAAAAACGTGTTCCGCAATGAAATACAATTGGGGTTGCCAATATCCACATGATGTAATCGGCATGGGGCATGTTCATAAAAAACATCCCTATTATAACCAGTGGCGCCGATAATACAAGTGACAGGATTAATTTATTCCGTAATTTCCGGAGATTTTCCTTCTGTATTTTTTCGAGAATTTCAGTCGGATTTTCGGATTCTTCGATAATAAGATCATATCCGATAGACTGTAAAGCAGATTGTAATTTTCGTGGATTGGTTATATCCGGATCAAATTGAATCACAGCAGTCGTATTTGCAAAATTGACATTGGCGTCGATTACCCCGGGTTGTGCGTTTAATAAATTTTGAGCCGTATTGGCACAGGATGCGCAACTAAGGTTCAGCACCGGAAACGATTGTTTGATTATACTCGCTTTCATGAAGCAAAGGTATAACAATAAAATCTCTTGTCAAAAAAATTAAACACGGAGTTACACGGAGTTATTTCACGGAGGACACGGAGTTATATGGAGTTATATGGAGTTATATGGAGTTATATGGAGTCTAACTTCTTCTAACTTCCTCTAACTCCGTGTTCAAATAATTTGCCAATTAAAAAATAAAATCGTAAATTTGTTTATTGTTATCATAGAAAAAAATATGATTTTCATTTATTCTCCACATCTGACTTCGAGGTTGGAATATGTCACAGAGCATTTATTCAAAAATATTCTGGGCGTAGATTTTATTTTGAGTGAAAACAGGCAGGCCTATTTAAACCATACCGGAACCTGTATCAATTATTCGCCGGAGGATTTGAATTATGGATTTCAGATCTTACCTTTTGGTTTGTTGGAAAAAAAAGGCGTCGCTCCTATAAAGATCGGGGGCGCACATTGGGAGGATCTTTTTTGTTTTTTTACAAGTTCTGCGGGTGATATCCCGTTTGATATTTTTTCAGCATCTTTTTATTTGTTGACTTCGTATGAGGAGTATGTAAGTACAAGTTCGGATTTACATTCACGATTCCCTTTTGAAGATTCTACGGCATATAAAAATGGCTTTCTTGAAATTCCTTTGGTCGATCGTTGGGCGTATAAATTAAAAGGTGCGTTGATTGAAAAATTTGGAGAAGCAGGAGATTACAAATTGCGCTCGTATCGTTTTTTGAGCACATTTGATATTGATTATCCGTATCAATACAGGAATAAAGGGATTACAAAAAATATAGTCGGTTCTTTACGTGATTTGTCTGCAGGAAAATTTTCAAAATTTGTTGAACGTCTGAAGGTGATTACTCATTTGGAGGAAGATCCGTATCTGAAAGCGATACAGTGGATAGATCATTTTCATAAAAAGCAGGGAAGGCATTATTATTTATTCATCTTACTTTCCAAATATGGCAAATATGGCAGGAAGACCATCTATCCTTTAAGGAAATATTACCTGAAACTCAGGTCGTTAGAGAATGTGACAATAGGCCTGCATCCTTCATATGAAAGTTTTCTTGACTGGAAAAAAACAAACAGAGAAAAACAAAAGCTGGAGAAAATATTAGGCAAAGAGGTATCTGTCGGTCGTTGGCATTTTTTAAGAATTCGTTTTCCTGAAACATTCCGGATATTGAATGAATTAAATTTCGCGGAAGATTTTTCTTTGGCGTATGCAAAATCGCCCGGATTCCGTTCGGGAACAGCGGTACCTTATTATTTTTACGATCTGAATGAAGAGGTTTGTACTCATTTGCGGATTCAACCTACAATTGTGATGGATACCTGCCTGATGATACACCGGCAGTTGGATCCGGAAGAAGCTTTTTTGAAAATTAAACACTTAGCTTTAGAATGTAAAAAATCGGGAGGTGATTTTGTGATGATCTGGCACAATAACAATTTGGCGGGGAATTCAAAAAAAAATACATGGTTAAACCTATTTATTCGGTCGTTTGAATATGCAATTTCATTAGAAAATGGTAACTTTGGGGCCGAAAAGATTACAAATAAACTCAACGTATTCAATGAAAGTACATAATCTATCGGACAATAATAGCATTCTTAATCATTTTATTGCAGAAATCCGGGATGTGACTATCCATTCCGACAGTCTCCGTTTTCGTAAAAATATTGAAAGAATAGGAGAGATCCTTTCTTATGAGATCAGTAAAACCCTGGATTATTCGATTCACCAGGTAAAAACCCCGTTAGGAGTGGCGGAAGTGCCTCTGTATTCGGAAAAAGTGGTATTGGCTCCGGTTTTACGAGCGGGATTACCTTTACATCAGGGCTTTTTGCAGTTTTTTGATAAAGCTGAAAATGCATTTGTTTCAGCATCAAGACAATACAATTCCGATCATACCAGTTTTGACATTGTTGTAGAATATTTATCGGCTCCGGGCATTGAAGGGAAAACCCTGATTATAATTGACCCGATGTTAGCTACCGGTTCTTCTTTGGATCTGGCATATAAAACTTTACTGAAAAGAGGAGAACCTGCAAAAATACATATTGCATGCGCTATTGCAAGTTTGCCGGGGGTAAAAGAAATCGGAAAAATCTTCCCGAAAGAGAAAACTACGATGTGGGTTGGTGCGATTGACCCGGAATTAAACAATCATGCATACATTGTTCCCGGATTGGGAGACGCCGGAGATTTGGCTTACGGCTCCAAAATATGATGAGTGAATTCGATATCCGCAATCAACATATTTCAGATAAAGAGCAGGAATTTGAAAATGCTTTGAGGCCACTGTCATTTAAAAGTTTCAGCGGACAGGACAAGGTGGTCGAAAATCTGAAAGTGTTTGTGATGGCAGCAAAGATGCGTGCTGAGGCTCTGGATCATGTTTTGTTACATGGGCCTCCAGGTCTGGGTAAGACTACATTGTCGAATATTATTGCCAATGAATTAGGCGTAGGTTTTAAGGTAACATCCGGCCCTGTCCTTGATAAACCCGGAGATTTAGCCGGAGTTTTGACTTCCCTGGAAAAAAATGATGTTCTTTTTATTGACGAAATACACCGTTTAAGTCCGGTTGTAGAGGAATACCTGTATTCGGCAATGGAAGATTACCGGATTGATATCCTGATAGATAAAGGTCCGAGCGCCCGTTCCATACAAATTGAACTGGAGCCGTTCACACTGGTAGGGGCTACAACCCGAAGCGGTTTGCTTACCTCTCCTTTACGCGCCCGTTTTGGTATTAACCTGCACTTGGAATATTACGATGTAGATACCTTGACCGGCATTGTAAAACGTTCGTCCGGTATTCTGGATGTGGAATGTAGCGATAGCGCCGCCGAAGAAATTGCTTCAAGAAGCCGTGGGACACCCCGGATTTGTAATGCATTGTTGCGTCGGGTACGTGATTTCGCCCAGGTAAAGGGAACAGGAAAGATTGATAAAGAAATAGCCTGTTTTGCTTTGGAAGCTTTGAATATCGACAAGTATGGTTTGGACGAGGTGGATAATAAGATTTTATGTATTATTATTGACAAATTTAACGGAGGCCCGGTTGGAATAACAACCATAGCAACGGCTTTGGGGGAAGATCCCGGCACTATTGAAGAAGTCTATGAACCATTCCTGATCAAGGAAGGATTTTTGAAACGCACACCACGAGGAAGAGAGGTTACACCGTTGGCTTATCAGCATTTGGGACGGACACGAATCGGAGAACAAGGATATTTATTTTAATTTTGCTTATGGGAGTGATGAAATCATTGGCAAAAGACACCGTATTATACGGTGTAAGCAGCATATTAGGCAAAATGCTTAATTGGCTGATGACTCCGCTTTTCATCGCAACCTTATCTACCAGAGCTGAATATGGGATCATTTCAAACCTGTATTCCTATGTAGCTGTAATCATTGTCATCCTTACTTTTGGAATGGAAACCGGTTTATTCCGGTTCGCAAGCCAGAAAAACAAGTACAATCCGGATACGGTTTATTCGACCACGCTAATTGCAGTCGGGTCTGTCGTCCTTTTATTTTTAGCTGTGTCGACGATTTTTATCCGTCCCATCACGAATTGGGTCGGAGAGGGAATAATTCCTGCAATATACATCAATGTGCTGTTGTGGACATTGTGCCTGGATACAATAAACAGTATTCCATTCGCTTTTCTGAGATTAAAACAGCGACCTTTGAGGTTTATGGTACTAAAACTGTTGGTGATCGGTCTGAATATAATATTCTGTCTTTTTTTCCTGGTCTGCTGCCCTTTCATTTATGAACATCATCCGGAATTGATCTGTTGGTTTTACAAACCGGGTTATGAAGTGGGATCCATTTTGATCGCTAATTTGTTGGCGGTATTGATTCAAACCGGATTTCTTCTGACGGAATATACCGGATTTAAATACCGTTTAGATACGGACATCTTAAAAAAGATGCTCCGGTATTCCTTTCCTTTGCTGGTGCTTGGAATAGCAGGCATGTTAAATCATACAGTTGACAAGATTATTTTCCCCAAAATATATCCGGGCGACGGATTCGATGAATTGGGCGTTTATAGCGCCTGTGTCAAGGTTGCTGTAGTCATGTTGATGTTTACCCAGGCGTTTCGTTTTGCGTTTGAACCATTTATATTTTCCCGGAGTGACAAAGCCGATAATCGCCGGTCATATGCCGACGCAACAAAATATTTCATCATTTTGGGATTGTTTGTATTTCTCGGAATTTCTTTTTATATAGATATTTTTAAATATTTTATTCCAAATAAAAATTATTGGGAAGGCTTGAAGGTAGTGCCTGTTATCATGATGGGTGAATTGTTTTTCGGGGTTTATTTTAATCTTTCACTTTGGTATAAATTGACGGATCAGACTCGTTGGGGGGCTATATTGTCTATTCTGGGATGTGTTATTATTGTTTTGATCAATATATTATTTATCCCGTATTACAGTTACATGGCCTGCGCCTGGGCGATATTTACCGGAAATCTGGTTATTATGTTGATCTCCTATTTTATGGGACAGAAGAAATACCCCATTCCTTATGATCTGAAATCGATAGGGATCTATTTTGGATTGGCCTTGTTACTGTATTTTGTGGCAAAGTTCCTTTCCGTAGAAAATCAATGCTTACGATGGTTATTCCATGCATTTTTATTGTGCATTTACCTTACAGTCCTCATAAAAAGAGATCTGCCGTTGAAAGAGATCCCATATTTGAATAAAATACTTAAACGGTAATGGATAGGCTGACGAAACTTTTCATTACCTTTGTCCCTTTAAATAAAAAGTTTTTAAAAATGAAAAAGATTACCTGCTTATTCCTTGGTCTGATGCTGACAGTCTCCCTCTTTGCAGATGAAGGTATGTGGATGTTGAATAATCTCAATCCGGACAACTGGGCGAAGATGAGATCGTTAGGGTTTGTAATGCCGGAACGTCAACTGTACAATCCGGATGGTGTTTCTCTGAAAGACGCCGTAGTCCACTTTAATGGAGGTTGCACCGGAATAACGGTATCCGACCTGGGACTTATATTTACCAACCACCACTGTGGCTATGGCGCTATTCAGTCGCAGAGTACGGTGGAACATGATTATCTGAAAGATGGTTTTGTTGCACAAACATTGAAAGATGAAATCCCTATTCCGGGTATGTATGTCCGTTATCTGCTCAGAACAGAGGATTTTACCGGGCAAATATTATCTCAATTGGAGGGGATAAAAGATGAGGCCGCCCGATTGAAGAAAATAAATGAAATTTGTACGATCGTTGAAGATTCCGTTTCCGGTGAAAATAAATTCATAGAAGCTCATATATCTTCCTATT
>JAIRZF010000164.1 GCA_031267385.1 Dysgonamonadaceae bacterium
ACAAAATGCGAATAGCCCAACAATTCCAACGCCGATAAAGCGCCTATATGTAAGCGCTTGTCTATTTGACCGTAGAGACAGGATAATGCGCTGAACAGCGTTGGTTTATCACCTGTCCGTATCATCACACCTGTGGCAAGAGATGTAAGCCAGCGCGATTTTCGGTAATGACGCTGCAACTCGTAAGATATACCGTTTTCGTTCATCCACGTCGAGAAAAACAATGAATCTGACGGCAACTTTTGGAGTAGTTGGTTTATTTTTGTAAGTCCTCCTGTATTCATACTGCAAAAATACCAATAAAAATAAACCAAACAACTATACCAATGGGAAAATTGGCATAAAAACAAAATTATGGTTTTGCTTGTGCAGAGGGGTTTGCAGGTAATTCTGAGAGGGGTTTTATCTGGGGCCGTTCCAGACGTCCGTCGGGGGTCGATCCAGACGCCCGTCGGGGACTGGTCCAGACGGGCGTCGGGGACGGCCTAATCCACATTGATCAATGTCCATCCGGAACCGGGTTTCAGTTTTCTTAGTCCAAGTGAATCCATTGCATAGATTTGGAATGAATTGGCATCTACCAGGGGAAAAGCGCCGGAAAAGCCGTCACATTCAAAAACAATCCAGTTTTGAATCTCATTTTCAGAGACTTTATTCTCTGTTATCATCATTCTTCTTAGCCGGTTTGTTTCAATGAAATTGCCTGTCGGTAACCTAAAACAACTGCTTGATGAACTTGAGTAGCTCGAAAATGTGATAGAGCCTTTTGCAATAGACAGTATATTTCCCTCTTTTGTATAAACGGTTGAAGTTTCAATTTTTGGAGCCTCGGCGTCATGGTCGAAACAGATCTCTTTCAAATCTACCAAGCGAATATACCCTTGTTTCCCTTTTTGAGGAAAAACAAAAGAAGGACAAATATTTGACTTAACAAACCCGGTTGTTCCGGAGACGTTATTGCCGAAAATATCTTCTATTTCGATCTGATAATCAGAACCACTGATATGATTCATCATTCTTATTGCTGATATTTCTGAAAACGGGGTACATATGTCATTGGTATAACCTCCGAATACAGGTACTTTACCCTCCTTTATCGTTTTATTTATGTTGGTATACGGAATTAGCCCGCCACGGAACTGAATTTCCAGTGCGTAGACAGAATTTGCCGGGCACTGATATTTTTTGCCCGATAAGGTAGTGATTTCAGCGAGCCCCTCGCCGTAAAATCTTTTCTTGTCATTCTTTACTTCCGGCCATTTTATATAGGGCAGCGGAGTCGGGGCCGGTGCAGATTCGCTTTGCGAGCCAAATATGTCGATACGAGCCAGTTGCGTGATAGATAGCGAGAAGCATCCATATTGATTTATCCCGATCAAGCTAGGCAGATAATACATCGACGTTGCCGTCTCTTCTCTTAGGCCTGATTTCAGTTCAAAACTAAGCTTTAATTTTGTGTTGTGACCTTCATTAGGTTCTCTGTTTATTTGAAATGATTTGAACCTGCGAAACTCAATTTCCAAGTTACCTAAATTTATGTTTTGAGTTCTTACCCGAAAAGGGATTCCATTACTGGTATGAATATCCGACCAGGCAAGCATCACTAACGGCATATAAAAAGAAATACCATCAGTGGTTGTAAGTAATGCTAAATCGACAGGAGTTTTTAGCAGCTTGTCTTTATCAAATTCTACAGATTTAATCTCTGACATCGAGATCGTTTTGTAGCTTTTACCGGCCAGCATGCCAAGTGTAAAATCAGAATAATTTTCATGATAAAACCTTGTCCCGTCTGCCATGTACATAATCACGCCCAATTTATGATCGTTATTTTCCAAAACAGATACCTCGAAAGATTTCATGTTTTGGAAAGAATAAAAATTTTCATCAGCGCCGTAGCGGTAAATCTCCTCCGTCAGTTTATTGTGAAATGATATACCTGCGAAATTTCCATCGTTTCGAGGAACAATAAGCGTATTGAGAGGAATTTCCAAAACCGTTTCGTTTTTCAATGTTATTGTAGCAGTTCCGGTAGGCATAAATGGTATGATAATCGAAGAATCGAACTTAAGAGTTTGCTCTTTATTCGCATTGTCGGTAATTATTTCCGGTACAGTCGCGTTTAATTTTATCGATGCAGGGGAACTGTACGATTCTTCGGGTAAACTGCTGTTTTGAGTATGATTATTTTTATTGGATACAGCAGTCATAGAGGCATTTTTATCTAATATTGCTTCGGGAACAACTTTTAGAAGTTTTTCGAAAAACAGTTCATCGGTCTCATAGGTATAATAGTGGATGGCCTGGTTCAAACCTAATTGAAGAAGCATCCCCGCTGATATTTCCGTTGGCGTGAGGTAAATACTCAACATTAACTTCCGAAAATTCAAAGCAAATGTAATTTCCCTGCGCACATTGTCGGAATCCATAGACTCCGGAGTTATGAAAAGCATCACTGCCGCTGCTTTTGACAAATGTTCGGCAATGGATTCCGGCCATTCTGTGCCGGGGTCAATACCTTCGTCATACCAGATGCGGTAGCCCATGTCATGGAGTTGTTTGATTATCGGAAAAACCTTTTCCGAATTTTTATGGGCATAACTGATAAAGATATATTCATCAGCGCCCTCGTAAGCTTTGAATGGTAAATTGCTCATAGTATTATTGCTATTTAAATCGTCTTATACACCCTCAATCCTATACTCTCCAGCAGCGGGATAATGTTTTTCACCGCATCAATATCTTTCTGCTGTTCCTCCTTATCCAGATTTTCCCAGTCGATCAGAAGATGACTGAGTTTTTCTTTCCGCATGTCTTTGATAGCCGTTTCCTTATCAACATCTTTTTTCAAAGGAGCATATTTCCATCCCTTATCCAGCTTTTCATTCATCCAGCGAAGATGTTCTTCCTGTGCCAATGATAAAATCGTAGCCCGGTCGAATTCTTTTATAGAAAGAAAAGGCGTATCTCCCGCATCGTAATCATAGCCCACAGAATGTAACTTCGTAGCAATCGACTGCGCCTGATCCCGGTTTGAATCCTTGAACTCTTCCGTCAAATCATCCCAGGACACAACAGAAGGGTGTTTTTCATTCCCATTCTCAAGCATTGTTTTCAGATAATTTTCATGTATTTTCTTTGCCAGGTCTTCGATGTAGCTGTTTAAAATCACCTCGCGCAACACCAGTTTGATAAAAGCGTCTGCATCCACATGCAGGGAAAGTTGAGAATAAAAAGGAAGGGACGCCGGCTCCAAAACATTGTTTTCAAGATTACTCATGTCCAGGATCGCCTCCATAGAACGGGCTCCGTGTTTGTATTTCGGGACAAGAAGCATTGCCTGTAGCACATTTTTATTGATTGGCGCTTCTCCTTTCTTCATTTTCAGTTTTCGTCCGCAGAGACTGCGTAGCAGCAATGCCCTCCTGAGGATGTAATTTTCATCACCGGCATTTACCGGATTAGGCCCCAGGACATTAATCGTCCCACGTAGCCTGCTGACAAAATCCGGCCCCTTAATATTCTTGAATTTTTGTTGTTCCTCTTTATTTTCCGATTGCATGGGGCGGATAAATTCCTCAAAACTGGACGAAGTCCCTCCGGCAAAAACAAGGATACATTTACCCAGGGGATGTTCTCCGCTGTCGTCTTTGAATTGTCCATCCTGCATTGGCATCAGGAAATTTTTAATCCAACCCAATGGTATCCCGTCACGGTCTGAATCAAATTCATCAAAAAATACCAGGGGGAGTTTCCCTTCCAACACGACATCCCGCACTTTCTGGAATGCAGTGCCCAAATCGGTGTTATCCGTGAATTGGGAAACATTGAATTCCAGTTTCTCAACCTTATCCGGCAGAACATTTTTTGCAATCTGGGTAACTCCAAACGATTTCCCACTGCCCGGAGAGCCGAACACCGCAATCGAAAGCGGCCTCACACTACCTGTATTCGCATATCCAAGAATCAGGTTGCGAATATTCTGATAAGATTCAATTTCCCACCGGTCTATGGTAGTCAAAGCTCCGAATGACAACTGAGGTAAACCTTCAATGATTTCGGCTCCCTTTAATACATATTCGTATGCAATATTGAAAATCCGTTTATTGCTTGCATGATTGGAAATACACTGGAAATTACTGCCGTCCACATTCTGATCCGAAGCGGCCGGTATATCAAATGATGACTTGCAGTTCCGGAAATGTTCGCTATCCTCACCGGGAATATCAAATGCCCCGGAACCAAGCAGTTCTATCGAATAGCCGGTCTCCATCAGATTTTCAGCAGCTTTCAAAACAGGCAGTATTTTCAGTGTTTTTCCCTGACAGATCACCTCCGGGAGTTGTATGGCCGTCGCCGCGACCATCAAAGGAAAAGTATCGCTTATTTGTCCATTTATCTTTTCTTTCAGGAAATTTTCCCCTTTACCATGCGTCAATACAAGGCAGGCGTTTGAATCGCCGTTTTCCCGTTTTTCCCCGTTGATGTATATGGCGCCGTCTTCAGCAAAAGTGATCAGGATATGAGGCGTTTTGTTGAGATAAGACAGGGCGGGATTGTTCCTCATTTGCCGGATCAATTCCGTCGCTGCACGTTCCCATGAAACCTGACGGCTGATCATTACCCCGTTATTTCGTAAGACGTCGGCGTCCAACATTAAAAAACACGAATGAGCGATGCTTTTATAGAGCCCTTTTTCCGGTAAAGCCTTATTAGAAGCCCAAAGCACAGGGCCTTGAACAGCTTGGAGACCTCCCCATCCTTCATCCCATACAATTGTATATGGGGCAGCAGTTTGAGTTATTACCGTATTCCCGTCGGTAACTCCCATACGATGATTGATCGCATAGTAGCTTTTCTTGCTTTGTTTTTCTTCAACCCATTTCAGTTCCATATGTTCACAGCGAAATGTTTCATCAGGCAGGTTATATTTTGCCAGTTTTTTATGACTTAATACCTGCTGGATAAATGCCGCTCCCCCCGGAGAGATCATCTCACTGTAAGAGCCATTTTTCACGTATACGAACTTGCGTCTAAAAGCGTGTCCTGCAACCGAAAAGCTAATTTCTTTATTCATGGTATACCTCCTGTATGTTTAGAAAAGATGTGGTAAAATCAATGTTTGCAAAGTTAGCATAAACCAAACAAATTTACTCAATCCTGATTGAATAAATTTTTATTATTATCTTTGTGGCTCTAAATTTCTCAGATGATTCCGACGGATATTATAAAAAAATATTACACGGAAAGCAGTGAACTCTACAATATACTGCTAACTCATAGTTTTGCAGTGACCGATAAGGCTTTGTTTATCGCGCAAATGCATTCGGAAATGGATTTGGATAAATCGTTCATCTACGAAGCGGCAATGCTTCATGATATTGGGATTTTTATGACAGATGCTCCCGATATTTTGTGTTATGGAAAACATCCGTATATTTGTCATGGTTTTTTAGGCGGCGACCTCTTAAAAAAAGAAGGTTATCCAAGGCATGCTTTGGTTTGTGAGCGACATACCGGAACCGGTTTGAGTAAAGAAGAAATTGTGCGGAATGATTTACCTTTACCTCATAGAGAAATGCTTCCGGTCAGTATGGAAGAACAATTGATTTGTTTTGCGGATAAATTTTATTCTAAAACCGGGTTGAGAAAAGAAAAATCAGTAGAGAAAATTCGTAAAGGTTTGGCTAAATATGGAGAGGCGGCGGTAAACCAATTCAATATATGGTGTAAATTGTTCCTGGGTTAACCCATTATAGATATTTCCGAATGTGGAATAATAGAAAGTCATTTTTATTTGTAGTAATATTGCTCTGTGTTTTTGCGATTCAGATCGTAAAAAGCCAGGACAGGCTCACCTCAGATCCCATCAGGTATCTTCCTGCCGATTCCATCAGGAGTGATTCCCTCCCGGTCGATTCCTTACAAACCGACTCCGTTCCTGCCGATTCTACTGCAAATACCGCAATCGATTCTCCCGTAGTATATGACGCCAAAGATTCCATCGTTACGACCATGGATGGCTCCAATTTGATCCGTTTATATGGAGACGCCAAGGTCACCTATAAAAACATGGAACTTACCGGGGAATACATCGAGATAGATGCCGATAAAAACATGGTCTTTGCTACCTTTGGAATTGATTCAATCGGGGATGAATTCGGTTATCCTATCTTTAAAGACGCCGGGAATCAGTACGAGATGAAGAAAATGTGGTATAATTTCAAGACCAAAAAAGGCTACATTTTTGATGTAATTACGCAACAGGATGAAGGATATGTAACAGCCGGGCGTACCAAAAAAATGGATAACGATGATTTATTTATGGTTGATGGAAAATACACAATCTGTGATGACCATGATCATCCGCATTTTTATTTCAATCTTACCAAAGCAAAAGTTCAACCCGGAAAGAATGTCGTTACAGGGCCTGCCTATCTGGTCATCGAAGGCGTTCCGTTGCCCGTTGCAATCCCGTTTGGTTTTTTCCCGTTTCAGAGTAATTATTCTTCCGGTATCATTATGCCTACCTATGGAGATGAAATGTCCCGCGGGTTTTTCCTGAGGGATGGCGGATATTATTTCGCTTTTAACGATTATGTTGATTTGGCATTGACCGGAGAAATATTTACAAAAGGTTCATGGGGGTTGGCAGCAGCATCCAAATACAAAAAGAAATATAAATTCTCCGGAAATTTCAATGCCAGTTATCTGCTTACAAAACTGGATAATGAAGGCGGGTCGTCCACGGATTTTAAAGTCGCGTGGTCTCATTCCCAGGATCCTAAAATGAATCCGTTCAGTACGTTATCCGCTTCAGTAAACTTTACGACCAGTTCGTATAATTACAACAGTATGAATTCGATGTATACCTCGGATGCATATCAGAATACAAAATCATCAAGTATTAACTATACCCGTCGTTTCCCGAACAGTCCCTGGAGTATCAGCCTTAACTCTACAATTAACCAGCAGTCGAGGGACACGACACTGAGTGTGACATTGCCGAATATGACCATTACCATGAGTGATATCTATCCGTTCAGGCGGAAAGAAATGGTAGGAAGTCCCCGTTGGTACGAAAACATCCGTATGAGCTATACCGGAGAATTGAAAAATAGCATTACCAATGTGAAAGAATATGAATTCATGAAGAAGAATATCATTAAAGACTGGAAAAACGGGATGATGCACAGAATACCGGTCAGCGCTTCTTTTAATCTTTTCAAGTATATTAACATAACTCCCAATCTTAACTACAATAGTCGTTGGTATACCAATGAAATAAACCAGACTTATGATCCTGTAAGGAAACAGATGGTAGTGTCCGACACAACATATGGCTTTTACCGTGTTTATGATTATAGCGCCGGTATAAGCGCCAATACCAAATTGTATGGTTTTTTCAAACCCTGGGGAATCCTTGGTAACTGGGCGAAAAACACCCTTATACGCCATGTGGTGACTCCAAGTATCGGTTTTAGCGGAGCTCCGGACTTCAGTAATCCCCGTTATGGTTTTTATAAAGAAAGAACAGTCCGTTTCGGTCAGCCGGGAGACCCGTACTATACCGATACGATTGTCAAGTATTCGCCTTTCCAGAACGGTATTTTTGGACCTCCGTCTTCCGGGAAATCAGGATCATTATCCCTTAGCCTGGACAATAATGTTGAAGCAAAATATACAACGCCCGATACCACAAAAAAAATCAGCCTCATAGACAACCTGCGGTTTTCGACCAGTTATAATTTCCTTGCGGATTCGATGAATTGGAGCGACCTGAGCGTAAACATGCGATTGAAGTTATCGAAATCATATACCCTTAATCTACAGGGGATGTTTGATGTTTATACCTACAATGACGAAGGACGCCGAATCAATGTGCCCCGGTGGAAAGCGGGAAAAGGAATAGGGCGTTTGATGTCTACCGGAACCTCATTTTCATATACGCTGAATAATGAGACATTGAAAAAGTTGTTCGGAAAAGGAAAAGCTGACCCTGCAGGCGACCCCGGAGGAGATGGGCATGAAGGAGAAGGAGACGGCGATCTGGATCACGATCACGGAGAAGACGGATTAACCGCTGATAATAAACCGGCTTCATTGAGGTCAAAGAAAGAAAAACAGGGCGAATTTGATTCCGATGGATATATGATAATGAATGTTCCCTGGAATCTTTCATTGAGTTATTCCCTGGCGTTGAGTTACGACCGGTCTACAGACTCGAACGGGAAATATAAGAAATTCAAGAATAATGAATTTGGATATATGATCACCCAAAACGTAGGGTTAAACGGGAATATAAGTCCGACTAAAGGCTGGTCTTTTAATTTTAGTACCGCTTATGATTTCGATTACAAAGGGTTTACTTATATGCAGTGTTCCATCCAGCGGGATCTTCACTGTTGGCAGATGAG
>JAIRZF010000210.1 GCA_031267385.1 Dysgonamonadaceae bacterium
ATGGAAACGTTCCGAACCGTTGTATCCGAAGTTGGCTTCCACAAAATAGCGACTGTCGTAGTTGTACGTGAGCCGGCCTGCCAATCCGAGGTTGCGGTGGGGCAGCGACAACTGGAAATCATCGGTTGTGCCGTTGTGCGACTCCCGGACGGTTGCTACCATCAAACCGGAAACAGAATGTTTTTCCTTGAAAGTCCGGTTATAAGTCAACGCGCCTTCAAAATACAGGGTGCTTTGCAATTCCCTGCTGGACGGCACGAAATCCAGATAATCTTTGCCGTCGTCGGGATTCAGGGCAGAGAGCCGGTATTCGTCCGGATCGGCTGTCGTCGCCAAAGCATAAAAGAAAGGAACATATTGCCGGCGGATGGGTAATTTGGAATAACGATCCACATTGAACAAGGCCCTTGCAGACAATCCGTCCGTCACGAAATTCAAATCCTGCTTCACTTCAAATTGAGCGTACATGTTGGAACGGTCTTCCGTCCGGTATCCTTTCAACATTTCGGCATAGGGGTTCAGATAACCGCCCGCTGAATAATTACCAAAGAGGATGTGCTTGGTGTAGATATTGCCGGCATCCGGTTCATAATAAGGTGGAAAATACACCGGATTGGAGTTAATCGCTTTGGTATAGAGGTCGGTTCCCCCATCCAAAGGCCCGATATAATCGTCAAAAACACCATTCAGACGAACGGTAACTTCAGTCGATTTGGTGAGATTGACATTGACATTCGAGCGTAGAGAATATTTCCGGACGTCAATATTCGAATTGAAACCCTGGCGCGGGTCGTTTTTGATAATTCCCTGGTCTTTAGCGTACGAAGCTGCAATGTAATACCGGGCAACCGTACCGCCACCGCTTACATTCAGGTTGTAGCGCTGATTGAAAGTCTGTTTGTCGAAAAGCATGGACTGCCAGTCGTTGGCCGGATAGCGGATGGGATCTATGCCTCTTTCGGTATATTCGATCTTCTTTTGATCGTAAGGCAAAGTCCGTCCCGGCGTACGGGTAATGACGGCTTCGTTGTGATACCTCATGTAGCTTACCGGATCGGCAATTGCAATGTTTTCGGTCGGTTGAGAAATTGCCCCTTCCATCCGGAACTGTATTTTCGTTTTTCCTTCGCGTCCTTCTTTCGTATTGACCAGGATCACTCCGTTAGCGCCACGGGCGCCGTAAAGAGCTGTTGCATTGGCGTCTTTCATGATGGAAAAGGCGGCAATGTCATCGACTGTCAGGCGGGAAAGATCTTCCGTCCCCATTTCAACGCCATCAATCAGGATCAACGGGTCTTTCTTACCGGTACCGAAGTTCGTTACTCCCCGGATGAAGAACTGGGCATTGTCCTGTCCCGGTTCCCCTGTCCGCTGGTAAGAAATCAGTCCGGCGATACGTCCGGCAAAAGAAGTTGTAAGGTTGCTGGACGGCACCCGCAATTCCGAGGGCTTAATGGTTGTAACAGATGCTACGACGCTTTCTTTCTTCTGTTTTGCGAAAGCGACGACCGTTACTTCGTCCAGTTCATTTACATTCGGGACTAGGTTAACATCAATTTTTCGCTGATTACCTACTTTTACGGAATAAGTTTGATAACCAAGATAATTGAAGATCAGCATATCCGACGATTTCACACTAATGAAAGTATAAGAACCGTCGATGTCGGTAGTTACACCCCGGGTAGATCCTTGGAGCGTAATGGTCACACCCGGTAGCCCTTCATTATTTTCATCCGTTACAAGGCCGGTAACGGAAAAACCATCCTGCCCCATCAATGAAAATGAACAGGCATAGAAAAAACTTCCCACTAATAAAAATTTCATTAATAGGTTCGACTTAAGAATTGAATTTTTACTCATAAAGATCATCTGATTTTTGATTTTGTTGATTTAGTTTTCATGAATAATATGTATAATGAGTTTAACTATGACACACTTTTCTTGCGGATATTGTGGTTAGATCTTATCCCTCAAAAAAGTCATGTGTTTTTTCTTCGTGTTTTTTCTTTGTGTTTTTTCTTTGTGTTTTTCAATAAAAAAGTTCAATGTAGTTTTTACATTTGCGGCAAAGTTAACATCCTGCAATTAATAAATTTGTTAATAAATGGATTAATATTTTGATTGAATTGATTAATTTTCATGGAAATGAATGAAATTGTTGAATAAAAAAAGAAAATATTAGGAAAATGAATGTTTATTGTATTTTTAATCCGCCGGAGAAAAAGGGAGAATTGATGTGGAAAAATAAGACCGCAAGATTAAGGGATCTCCTTTTTCTTACGGTCTTACCATCTTACATGTCTTACGGTCTTACATGTCTTACCATCTTACATGTCTTACGATCTTCTAAAAACAGTAGGCCTATAAGCCGGGTTCTGTTCCTGCATACGCAGGTGTTTGCCATTTATCTCGACCTGACGTCTCCGTCAGGCTCCAGCAGTCTACCCCCCGGCATCGGACGAGCAGTCCTACGTGCGCCGGTGTACATGACCTTGCAGCTCCCAAGCGGTACGGCATCCGGAATTGCTACCGGATCCGGTGAGCTCTTACCTCACCTTCTCACCCTTACTCCACGGATGGAGCGGTTATTTTCTTCTACCGGCCTCTACTCTCACGAATAGCTACCCGTTAGGTAATGGGACGCTCTGTGCTGCCCGGACTTTCCTCCCTTCCCGGAGGAAGAGCGGCAAACCGGCCTACTGTAAAATTACTTTTGATACATCCTCCGATAATCAATTAGGGAAAACGCCCTGATAATCAATTAGCTTTGTTTGTAGAATCCTAAACTTTCGGCGTTGAAGTTATGAATAAAACTGCTCAGTTTATTTACTTCGGATTCACCATAGCAGATATATACTTCAGCTGAACAGCGAAATTCTTCCGGGAGTTTATTCGTATCCTGCAATAATAAATAACCCAACACGATATGTCCTGCGGCTTCTACCAGGCGACGGGCATGAAAATCCAGGTACTCGTTGTCTTTAGCATCCACCACCTTGCGTACCATTTCTTCGTAGCTTGCCGTCATTGCAACCAACTGCTTTCTCATTACTTCCAGTTCCGGAGCATAATGAGCTGCTTCATATTCACGGATCTGAGTCAGATAAGTTCCGGTGGTCACGTGGCGAATAGCGGCAACTACCTGTAATTGAGTCGTTCCTTCGTAAATGTTGGTGATACGTGCATCACGGTAAATACGTTCACAGGCATAATCTTTCATGAAACCCGACCCCCCGTGGATCTGGATGGCATCGTAAGCATTTTGGTTGCAATATTCCGTATCCATCGCTTTCCCAAGCGGCGTGAAAGCATCTGCCAGTTTTTTGTATTTCTTCAACTCTGCCCTTTCATCATTATCCAGCTTACGTTCTTTTTCAATATCTTCCAAGGTTTTATAGATGTCTACAAAACGGGACGTCTCATACAGTATGGCGCGGGAAGCATCTGTTTTTGCTTTGATGTTGGCAAGCATCTCGTAAACAGCCGGGAATTCGATGATTGCCTTCCCGAATTGCTTCCGGTCTTTGGCATAAGCCAGCGCCTCACGGTAAGCCGCCTCGGAAAGTCCCGTAGCTTGAGCCATAATGCCCAGGCGGGCGCCGTTCATCAATGACATGACATATTTGATAAGACCCAGTTTGCGTTCGCCGCAAAGTTGAGCCTTTGCATTCTTGAATGTCAACTCACAGGTCGGAGATCCTTTGATCCCCATTTTATTTTCAATGCGACGTACATTCACGCCACCGTCGTTTTTGTCATAAATAAACATCGAGAGGCCACGGCCGTCTTTTGTTCCTTCTTCCGAGCGCGCCAATACCAGGTGAATGTGAGAGTCCCCGTTGGTAATGAAGCGTTTTACCCCATTCAGTCGCCAGCAATCGTTTTCCTCATCGAAAGTGGCGCGAAGCATGACAGCTTGCAGATCCGAACCCGCATCAGGTTCCGTAAGATCCATAGACATCGTTTCCCCCGCACATACGCGCGGCAAGAATTGCTTGCGTTGTTCTTCATTCCCGAACTCATACAATGTTTCCGCGCAGTCCTGCAAAGCCCAGATGTTGCAGAATCCCGCATCGGCGCGGGCAGCCATATCGGATGCCATAATGAAAATTGTCATCGGGAAGTTCAGTCCATTGTAACGGCGTGGCATGGAAAGCCCCATCAAACCGGCCTGACTGGTTGCATCCAGATTTTGTTGCGTTCCCGGAGCATAAACGACCCGGTTATTCACTACTTTCGGACCCTCATGATCAACTCCTTCCGCATTAGGAGCAATAATATCCCCACAAATTTCACCAACGACTTCCATCACCTTGTCGTAACTGTCCATTGCGTCTTCAAAATCGACAGGAGCATAATCGTACATGTCTTTGTCGGCATAATTCCTTTCACGCAACTCCACGATCCGTTTCATCAAAGGATGATTCAGATGATGTCTGAGTGCAGGATTATCTAAATAAAAGTTTGCCATTATAATTTAATTTTATCTTATTCAATGTTGTTTGTTAACTCACTTCTAAATCCGGAAATATCTTCGATCCCCCTTTTCGGAACAATATAAACCACTCCTTTCTTAGAATATAAGAAGAAATAGCATTTGTTTTCTTCAAACCCTTTCATATCTTCCCAAAGAATAGTTTTCGCAGTCTCCTGAGATTGAATGGTAAATTCGTTGGCGTTCATTTCCAGCCTCATAGGCCCAAAAGCTTCCGGATGCTTTTGCTGCAGATCCAGTCCGACTTCCCGAACTTTACTCAAGGCTTTTTTCCTTATATAAAGCACATAAAGCAATCCTATAAGTACAACCGATGAAAACCAGGTCGTATTGTTGACTTCATACATATAAATATGGTAAACATTGATCGCTACCAGTGCAATGCCCAAGCATAGGATCAAGGGATATACGACGTTATAAAACGGCGTCTTTTTACTCCTTTGATATTGCTGAAAAGCAACCCAGTCGTCTATAGTTAAATTGAAAGAACCCCTCATGCTTGTTATACGTTTTAAGTTTTACGTTATACGTTTTTACATTCTGCGTTTTGCATTTGTTCTGCGTTTATTTGTCGTGCGTAAGCCAAACGTAAAACGTAAAACGTAAAACGTAAAACGTAAAACGTAAAACGTCTACCGTGTGCTTTATTTGCTGTTTTTCCTGTAATATTTGATCATTTTCGGGATCACATCCTCCACTTCGCCGGTAATCATATAATCGGCGATTGCATTGATCGGCGCATAAGGATCATTATTGATTGCGATGATCATCGCCGATTCCTGCATTCCTGCAATGTGCTGGATTTGTCCGGAAATACCACAGGCAATATACAATTTAGGACGAACGGTTACTCCGGTCTGACCGATTTGACGTTCGTGTTCCGCAAATCCCGCATCGACAGCAGCGCGTGATGCTCCCACTTCTGCTCCGATAGTATTTGCCAGGTCATGAAGCAGTTGGAAGTTTTCTTTGGATCCCATTCCGTAACCTCCTGCAACAATGATCGGCGTGCCTTTGATGTTGACTTTCGATTTCTCAATATGACGTTCAATCACTTCGACAACAAAATCCGTTTCACTGACGTATCGGGTTACATCGTGCGTTACAATTTCTCCTTTGAAGCCGGGATCGGCAACCTCTTTCTTCATCACTCCCTCGCGTACGGTTGCCATCTGTGGACGACAATCCGGATTGATGATGGTTGCAACAATATTTCCGCCGAAAGCAGGACGGATCTGGTACAATAGATCCTTATAAACTTTATTTTCTTTCTTTTCCTCATGATCTCCGATTTCCAATGACGTACAGTCCGCCGTCAAACCGCTCCCCAGAGCCGAAGAAACCCGTGGGCCCAGGTCGCGACCGATACTGGTAGCCCCCATCAGGGCAATCTGAGGTTTTTCTTCCCCAAACAGTTTGACCAATACCGAAGTGTGCGGTAATGAAGTATAAGGATACAAACGCTTGTCATCGAATAAATGCAGGATATTTACCCCATAAGGGAAAACCTGTTCGCCGATGTTGTCCAGATGAGAACCGATAGCAACAGCTTCCAGTTTACATTTCAGGTTTTTAGCCAAAGCACGGCCTTTAGTCAGCAGCTCAAGGCTTACATCCTCTACTTTACCGTCCTCTATTTCAAGATATACAAATAAGTTGTTCATAATTTCTTTCTTCTTAATTACCCAATAGTGTGGTTACTGATCAATTCCACTATCAATTCTTCGATGTCAACGTCGGAGGAATCAAAAGTTTTACTCTCTTTAGCCTGGAAAACCACATTGTCGATTTTCTTTACCTTGGTAGGCGAACCTGAAAGTCCGCACTGAACCACGTTGGCTTTAACATCAGTTACGCTCCATTCCTCCAGGTTGAGGTAAGGACGGCTGCTGTACAGTTCTTCGTAATCGACTGATGCGGTCTGACGTTCGGTAACCGTCAAAGCATGTTTATATTTTTGTAGTAATTTAGCATGGCGGGGGCGACATTCGGGAGCGGAACCATTTACGGTAACCAACATGGGAAGACTTCCTTCCACAATTTCAACTCCTCTTTCCAGACGGCGTTTTACTCGGATTTTACCTTTTTCGGCCGATTGAATTTCTTCTGCGTAAGTAATTTGAGGGATCCCCAGTTTCTCTGCAACCTGAGGGCCTACCTGCGCCGTGTCCCCGTCAATAGCTTGGCGACCGGATACGATCACATCAAATTTACCTATTTTGCGGATGGCCATAGAAAGAGCATAACTCGTGGCCAGGGTGTCGGCTCCGGCAAAAGCACGGTCGGTAAGCAAATAACCACCATCTGCACCTCTGAATAATCCTTCACGAATAATTTCTGCTGCACGTCCCGGACCCATAGTCAGCAATGTTATGGTGGAGCCGGGATATTTATCTTTCAAGCGCAATGCTTGTTCCAGGGCATTCAAGTCTTCCGGATTGAAAATCGCAGGCAACGCTCCACGATTGACCGTTCCATCGGCTTTCATGGCGTCTTTCCCGACATTACGTGTATCCGGCACCTGTTTTGCCAACACAATAATTTTTAGACTCATTTTGAATTTATATTAACGATGATGTTTTTTTCCGGCTACAAAAGTAATAGATTCCTCCGGGAGAACAAATTTTTTATGGGTTAAATTGCACAAATTTGGTTTTTTTGAGCAAAAGAACGAGGCCTTTTGCCTCAAAATGGGGTTACATGATTTTGATTAATAATTTGGATAGGCGGGTAAAAACATTTTTATTTCTTTCGTTTCCCTGATGGCAGGGCAGATGCTCCTCAATTATATATTTTCGATTGTAGCAACGAAGCGCTGTCACAAGACCAACGAAACACTATTCACAAGCAAATATAGAATGGTTGCCAAGTCCCTGCATATTGTATTGTGGAAAAATCGTCTGTTACGATTTATGATTCAAGAGAAACCCCTAAGAATAAAGATAATTACGCAAGCGAGGTTATAAAACTTACGGCAAAAGATGTAAAAAACACGATATGCTCTATTGCTGACGGCTTATTTTTGGGAGAATACAACAAAAATGGACATTTTAAATTTGAAGAATCGGCAGCAAGAGATTTAATTCAGGGGTTGAAAAATATTTACAAAGGTTTTCAGGAAAAATCAGGAATAGATCGCCATATTGCATTGAAGCTATTAGTTCAGAGTATTTTAATAAAATACTTGGAAGAACGGGATGAAAAAAGTAAAAGTGGTTATTTTGCAAAGATATATTTCAAAAAACATTTTCAATGCGAAAACTTTTGTGATACGATTCGTAAAGGGAAATTGCTTGATTTATTAGACAAACTTTCAGAAGATTTCAATGGAAAAGTTTTTGAATGGGGCAAAGCGACAGAAGAAGAAAAAGTAGTGTGAGCAACTATTCAACAGGAAAGTGTAACAGAACTTGCTGACTATTTAGACGGGAATATTGAAAATAATCAATATGTTTTGTGGCGGTTGTATTCGTTTGAACATTTGCCTGTGGAAGTAATCAGTTCTGTATATGAAGAAAAGATATAATAGCATTAAAGAATGTATATGAAATACTTACGAAAAATAACCTGTTAAATCGTTTTCATATTCTAACAACAAGCAGCAGAATATTAATAGGAAGAGCTACTGTTTTATTAAAAAGAGATATTGATAATTTGCCCTTTACAGAAGATACAATAACACTAAATGCCGCTGAAAAATTAGTTGTACAAGATGTATTATCCTATTTCTCGAAACAAAATCAGGTATTACTATCTAACAATGCAAAAATTAATGATGACATAAATTTATTTGCAACAACCTTTTGCAAAGTCCTCAACAGTATTTATCAAGCAGAAGAAAAATCATTTCAACTATTCAAAATACTGGATGCCGGTAGATACTATGCTTTACACTTTGAATATTCATCAAACAGTATTCAGGTAGCAGAAGAACCGGCAGACGATTTAGAAAAGTATGTCGCTGAAATAACTCCCGACAGAGATGAAAATCAGGAAAATACGCACATACAGCGGATAGCGAAAATTTATGGAAATGACTGTGTTTTGCTGATTAAGCCCAAGCAATTACGCTACTGGCTGCCTTCCATTGCGCTAAGGGACGCCGATGAGGTATTTGCCGAGTACTATAAATCCCGTTACGCTGATGCTGAGAAATAGAAAACCAACATATCCGATTTCTGTAAAGCGCGGCATTAGCGTTGCGCCGAGCTTTGAAGTTAGCAAAGTGTGGCAATACAATAGGGCTATTTGTGCTTGAGCCAGCCAAACTGTTTCATTTTCCAGTCTTACTTCCATTCGAATAGAACTGTCCGGCTGATAAAGAACTATCTCGCCTTTATTATCCGGTTGGCACAATATGATTCTTGTATTCATGATTTCTGTATTTCGTTTTTCATTTTTTCTACTCTATTTTCTAATTCCATTCGGATTGTTTCTTCCGCAAGTTGATGCAAAAAACTTTCAATCACAGTTTTTAATGATTGTCGTCGTCGCGCTGCAAGAATTTGCAAGGCTGTAACATCATCAATTTGAATGTCTATTAATTTTCTTAACTTTTTCATATATATAATATATAACGTATATATGGCATATATATTTTTGCTTTAATAAGGATGAAAGTTCTGAAACAACTCATTTGTTTTAAGTTCCATTTTTGAGAAGGCAAACAATTTCTTTCCTAAATCTTTCAAAGAAGCACCAATATGATACACGTTGTCGTCAACAATTAAGAAGCGATCATGCATGTTTGTGAGTGTTTTGATTGTAATAGTTGGATACTGTGCATTGTGTTTCTTCCAATCGAGTTGTAATTGAGATGAAACCGAAGCCGTATAAATTACTGCGTTTACTTCAGGTGCACGTTTGGAAAGAATCAGCAAAACACTTTCATCAATGTAGTTATCAATCAGGATAAGCGATTTTTGTGCAGATTTCACCAAATTGGAAACAAAGGCATATGCGTCGAAAATCTGGCCGTCGTAAAAGATTCCTTCGACAGGAGGAAGGGATGTCTTCACAAAAAAATCTATTTTCTTTTCTGTTTCGGTTACACGCTTTTCCGTTTCAATAGCAAACCTTTCCACTCGCTCTATATGCTGGTGAACAGCAAAACCTTTTAACAGATAATCCTTTATGACGCGGGTCGCCCAAATACGGAAAAATGTACCCTGTTGAGACTTTATCCGGTATCCAACCGAAATAATTACATCCAAATTGTATAGTTTGATGACTTTTTCCTGTGTTTTTCCCGCTATTGCGCCATGCTGAGTGGTATGTAAGAAATCCTTACATACCATGCTTTTTTCCAGTTCCCCTTCCTTGAAAATGTTGGAAATATGCATGGTAACATTGTTTCTTGTGGTTTGAAACAATTCCGACATTTGAACCTGCGACAGCCAAACTGTTTCATTTTCCAGTCTTACTTCCATTCGAATAGAACTATCCGGCTGATAAAGAACTATCTCGCCTTTATTATCCGGTTGGCACAATATGATTTCGTTTGTATTCATCAATTTTTATACTTTGCTCTGTATCTTTGACATATCATTTTCCTAAACTTTTTTCCTCTCCTAAAAAGCTAATCACTGATTGGCTTATTTGTGGATATTATTTTTATACTTTGTAACACTAGTGTCCCGCTAAGGATAAGTATTATATATTTAAATTAATTATTTTCAGTCACTTACGCATTGTCTTTTTTGTACACGATTTGAATTGTCTAACTTTGTGTTTCCCATCAAATA
>JAIRZF010000264.1 GCA_031267385.1 Dysgonamonadaceae bacterium
CGTTGGACAATCTATAAATTGTCAGAAAAAATCGATGACAAACAAAGTATCATAACTCAATTTCAATTGCACATAGAAAGCTGAAAAATGCACATGAAAAGGCGGATTTTATATTGAGATATTAATCAACAATCTGGTTTTTAATAACTTTCAATTGCACATAGAAACACCACGATTGCACATAGGGAAAAATATTCTTGAACAATTTACTGACAGGATAATATCCGTATAATTCAATTCCCCAAATAGAAGCATATTTTCCCTAAATAGAGGCGTTTTTTTAATCTTAATTTTGATTATTTATTTGATAATCAATGTATTTTTAATTCCTCAAATAAACAAGTATTTTCCCCGAAAGACAATTTCAATTCGTCATAAGAGTTGATGACGGCAAAAAATCCTTCCCGGCGCAATTTGACGACATTCCCGGCGCAACTTGCAGCCACCCGGTGAAAAACCGCTGACCGTTCCCTCTTTTCATCCTACTTTTGCGGCGCATTAATATTGATGCGCCACTAAAATTCAAAATATATGGATGAAAAGTTAAAAGACATGGACGTGTTACTGGTAAGGGAAAAAGGCAGTAACGAATTGAAAATCGCGGATAAAGACGGCAAAGCGAAATCCGTAAAACCGGAAGACGGGGAGAATCCCGACCTGTTCAAAATCAACATGCGCGGCAACCTGATTGAAAACTTCTTCGAGAATTTCAAGCGGCAGGTAAAAGACCCGACGCGCTTCGAGTTCTTCCGCGTTCCGGCGGAGAAGTTTCAGGAAGTCGTGAATAAATTGCAGAAAGCATTTCAAAATCCCGACAAACCCGCAAACAAAAAGTTTCTGGACATGCACCGCGTGGAGCCGGAAGACCTCTTTTGGATGTTGTTGCATGACAGGGAAGTTACGCAGATTGCCCTTTCCGTACATTCAAAAATTGATGCGGCTACAACTTCTTCGGTACTGCGCACCTTGCAGAAAAAGGGATTGATTCAACGGCAGGAACATTCCACCGACACAAGGGCAAAACGGATTTACATAACCGAGCAAGGTAAAGCGCTCATAAAAAAGGCCGTCGTAACGGTAGAGCAGACAGACAGGGAATTTTTTACCCTGCTTGGCGAGAAAATAAATACGTTCAACGGCGGCAAATCACATCGAAAAAAACCGGTAACCGGAAAAAGGTTACCGGTTTTTTTGTACCGTGCATACTTTTGACATACACTCTTTCAGCCATTTAGCCGCATTTTGAATTTCCGCAGCTGGTGCATGTAAGACATCCCTCCTGATAAACCAGTGTTTCGTTACCACAATTAGGACATTTTTGTCCTTTTGCTTCGACTCCTTCCACCACATATTTTTTCAAGGCGCGCTCAACGCCGTTTTTCCATGTGTTGATGGATTCATCGTTTAATTCCAGTCCTTGTACCAGTTTAATGACCTGATCAATAGGCATGCCATACCGTAATACCCCGGAGATTAATTTGGCGTAATTCCAGTATTCAGGTGTGAATTTTTCAGACAAACCTTCGATCGTGGTTTTATAACCTCTTTTATTTGTATATTGAAAGTCGTATCGTTTGTTTCCCTGTTCGTCTACATTTTTAATGATCCATCCTTTTGCCAGGTTTTTAGGGAGGAAAATTCCTTCATCTTCATCGTTGATACCGGTGAAGATTTCGTACGGACGATCATTGACTAAACCAATAAATGCAATCCATTTTTCCTTGTTATTCTGAAATTTAACAATGTCGGCTTCAAGTTCCCGGGGACGCTTGGCTATGATTACAGGAGCTTCTATACAATTACAGTCTTTCCGTTTTTTCTCTTCGGCAGATAATAAAACTCCGCTTCTGGAGCCGTCACGATAAACGGTGCATCCTTTACATCCTGATTTCCAAGCTTCTACATACAGATTTCCAACCAGTTCTTCATCCACATCAGCCGGCAGATTGATCGTAACACTGATGGAATGGTCTACCCATTTCTGTACACGCCCTTGCATCCGGACTTTCTGTAACCAATCCACATCGTTTGATGTCGCTTTATAATAAGGCGATTTTGCAATCAACTTCTCAAGTTCTTCCTGAGTGTAGTTTTTGGCAGTAGGATACCCGTTTGCTTCCATCCATGTTACAAATTTATGATGGAAAACAATATATTCTTCCCAGTTATCACCTACTTCATCAATAAAATCTACCCGTACGGAGGTGTCATTCGGATTTACTTTGCGGCGACGCTTGTAAACGGGAAGGAATACCGGCTCAATACCTGAAGTCGTTTGCGTCATCAGGCTGGTAGTTCCTGTCGGCGCAATAGTAAGACATGCAATGTTACGGCGTCCGTATTTCTTCATGTCTTTATACAATTGGGGATCCGCTTTTTTTAATCGCTGGATAAACTGATTATTTTCTTCACGTTTTGCATCAAAAATTTCGAAAGCGCCGCGTTCTTTTGCCATATTTACGGACGAGGCATAAGCTGCTAAAGCTAATTTTTTATGCAGATCTTCAGAGAATTGCGTTGCTTCTTCTGTTCCGTATCTCAATCCCAAAGCAGCGAGCATGTCTCCTTCGGCAGTGATCCCAACACCGGTACGACGTCCTTGAAGCGTTTTATGACGTATTTTTTGCCATAAAGTCCTCTCGGAGGATTTTACCTCTTCATTTTCCGGGTCGGAATTTATTTTATCTAAGATATAATCTATTTTTTCCGTTTCCAAGTCGATGATGTCATCCATAATCCGCTGAGCCAAACCGACATGCGTTTTGAATAAATCGTAATCGAAACAGGCTTCTTTCGTAAACGGCTTGACCACATATGAATATAGATTGATTGCCAGCAAACGACAACTATCGTATGGACAAAGCGGAATTTCACCGCAAGGATTCGTCGAGACCGTACGGAATCCGAGATCAGCGTAACAGTCAGGAACAGATTCTTTTAAGATGGTATCCCAGAAAAGAATTCCGGGTTCGGCGGACTTCCAGGCATTGTGGACAATTTTTTTCCACAATGCGGTAGCATCGGTTTCCTGAACAAACCATGGATCTTCCGAATCTGTCGGATATTGTTGAAAATATGGGCGACCGTTGACGGCGCAATCCATAAATTCGTCGTCTATTTTTACTGAAACATTGGCCCCTGTTACTTTCCCTTCCGTCATCTTGGCATCAATAAATGACTCAGAATCGGGATGTTTTATTGAAACACTCAACATTAACGCCCCACGACGCCCATCTTGCGCCACTTCACGGGTGGAATTCGAATAGCGTTCCATGAATGGAACAAGACCTGTAGAGGTAAGGGCTGAATTTTTAACCGGAGATCCTTTCGGACGAATGTGAGACAAGTCGTGACCAACGCCCCCCCGGCGTTTCATCAGTTGTACTTGCTCTTCGTCAATGCGGATGATAGCCCCATAAGAATCAGCCAGGCCATCCATCCCGATCACAAAACAGTTGGAAAGTGATGCTATCTGGAAATTATTTCCGATACCGGTCATCGGACTTCCCTGTGGGACAATGTATTTGAACCTGTCAAACAACTCAAAGAGTTCTTCTTTGGACAGCGGATTGGTATATTTCTCTTCAATACGCGCTACTTCGCCGGCTAATCTCCAATGCATGTCGGTAGGAGTCTTTTCGAAGATATTACCAAAAGCATCTTTCAAAGCATATTTGTTGACAAATACTTTCGCCGCCAACTCGTCGCCGGTAAAGTATTCAAGTGAAGTATCGTAAGCTTCATCAAAGGTATAAGTTTTCCTTTCCACGGATTGCGATGTATTTAATTGTTAATTTAAGTGTTGATGGAATTGAGATTGCAATATTACATAATCATTTTAAATCACACAAATATTTCAGATGTAAAATGAAATAATGTTGATAAATTTTCTGTTCAAAAAATTAATCTACTTATTTATAGCAAGTTAAATTTTCTATATGTCATTGAAATTTTCCAAATGGGAATTTGCAATTTCAATATAATAACAAAATTTGTCATCTATTGTTTAAACTATTTTCACAAAAAAATAAAATATTTTAATCCTGAATTTCTGTAACTTCAATTGCAGACCGATTTGTTCAAATAAAATTCGGTTTATGTAAAAAATATGCGTTACTTTTGCATCATCATTTGGAGGTATGCCTTCCGTGTAACTTAGATTAACCACGTAAAAAACAAAGAATTATGTTAGAAAAAAATGCTGCCCTGGTACTCTTTTCCGGAGGACAGGACTCTACAACCTGCCTGTTTTGGGCTTTAAAACAGTTTGATTCCGTGAGGGCGTTGTGTTTTACTTACGGACAACGACATTCCCAGGAAGTTGAAGTCGCTCGTGCAATCGCTGAAAAGAATGATGTCCCTTTTCAGGTGCTGGATGCATCAATTATCAGCCATTTAGCAGAAAATTCTCTTACAAATCCAGACATTGTTATGGATGAAGAGAAACCTGCCGGTTCGTTTCCGAATACTTTTGTTCCCGGCAGAAATCTCCTTTTTCTTACTTTTGCGGCAGTAGTAGCTCGTTCTCATGGCTTTAAAAATCTTGTAACGGGTGTTTCAGAAGCGGATTATAGCGGATATCCCGACTGCCGTGATACCTTTATCCGATCGGCAAATACAACTCTAAACCTGGCAATGGATGAGGAATTTATTATTCATACACCCCTCATGTGGCGCGACAAAACCAAAGTCTGGGCTTTGGCTGACGAATTAGGCGTTTTCGATATTGTTAAAAATGAAACCCTGACTTGCTACAATGGTGTTATTGCCGGTGGTTGCGGACGTTGTCCGGCATGTAAACTGAGAAATGAAGGATTAAAAAGATACGAAGAAACAAAATAAAAGCATGGGGAATAGATAGGTATGAAAGAGGAACAATTAAAAGATCTGACTCTTCTGGGAAGAAAAACAGAATATAAACAGGACTATGCTCCGGAAGTATTGGAAACATTTATCAATAAACACCCTGGGAACGATTATTGGGTGAAGTTCAATTGTCCGGAGTTTACCAGCCTTTGTCCTATTACCGGGCAACCTGATTTTGCAACGATAGAAATTAGTTACCTGCCACAGGAACGTATGGTTGAAAGTAAAAGTCTGAAGTTGTATCTTTTCAGTTTCAGAAACCACGGCGCATTTCATGAAGATTGTGTAAATATCATCATGAAAGACCTGATCACACTGATGAATCCGAAATACATCGAGGTGACCGGTCTTTTTACTCCGCGCGGAGGAATCAGTATTTATCCGTATTGCAATTATGGAAAACCGGGAACTGAATACGAAAATATGGCAAAACGGCGACTAGAGCGCTATAAATCGGTGTGAGATCAAAACACTCCAATGTTTGAAATAGTTGGGCAAGCTTTGGAATCTTTTATATTTATCCGGATTTTTTGAGTCTCGATGGGAGATTCCAATGCCAAAATTCGTTTTCGTCCGATGGTGGAACCTTCCGCAATCGGTTGCCAGTTTCCATCCGTCAGGGCGTCTACACTAAATGATTTAACTCGTTGTCCCAGTTTAATGTATTCTTGTACGGATATATATGTGACTTTCTGAATTTTCCCAAGATCAAGTTCAATACTGCCGGCAGTAACGGTATCATCGGTAGCCCAATAAGTTTCCGGATCGTTGTCGATTGCCTTATCCGGTGCATACAGGCGATGCTTTCCGCGATGAGAATCTGCTTTTGCTTTGGCATTTACTGCCAGGTTGACGGAAAATGTCTCGTCGATCATCGTTTTCCAGCCTTTCAGGGATTCGATGTCTTTTTCATGGAATAATCCGCGTTGATCGGGAGGAATATTGAGAATCAGATTGGATCCTCTTCCGACAGATTCCAGATAAATTTTGAACAGGTTTTCAGGAGTACGCACTTTGTCATCTTCTTCCGGATGGTAAAACCACCCCGGACGAATGGAAACATCCACTTCAGCCGGAATCCAGGACGTCCCGTCTTCCGATCCGTGATTTAATAACTTTTCGATACCGGCTTTTCCCGGATGTAAGGTGTCGTTATTGATTGTATTCCAATTCGGATCTCCGGCATGTCCTCTTTCATTGCCACACCAGCGAATATCCGGTCCGGAGTCGCTGAACATCAACGCCTGAGGAACTAATTCACGAACGATACTGTGTGTGTTTTTCCAATCGTAGTAAACGGTATTGTCAATTTTGCGCGTTTCACGTGCACCGCCGTAATATCCGTCTCCACCATTGGCGCCATCGAACCAGATTTCAAAAACAGGACCGTAATTTTCAATCAGTTCGCGCAATTGATTCCTGTAATAAGCTAGATATTCCGGAGTTCCGTAATCCGAACGATTCCTGTCCCAGGGAGAAAGATAAATCCCGAATATAAGATTGTGTTTTTTACAGGCTTCGGAAACCTCTTTTACCAGGTCTCCCCGGCCGTTTTTATAGGGACTGTTTTTGATGGAGTGTTCGGTGTATTTGCTTGGCCACAAACAAAATCCGTCATGATGTTTACAAGTAAGTACCAGTCCTTTTAATCCGACTTCCTTAAGTGCAACGACCCATTGTTCCGGATCACATCCCGTTGGGTCAAAAATCGCAGGTTTCTCATCTCCATATCCCCATTCTTTTCCGGTGAACGTATTGGTGGTAAAATGAATAAATGCGTATTGTTCAAGATCCTGCCACTTCAATTGGGTTTCATTCGGGACAGGAAATATGCCGGCCGGGGCGGGAGGAGCCTCATTGCTACACGAGTAAAAGTATATACTCAATATAAACAGGAAAAATGATGTCGCCTTTTTCATATGTATCATGTTTTATTAAGTTAAAGCTTGTTGATAGGATGCTTTTTCTCCTTTATTTACTTCTTTCAGTTTTATAAGAATTACAAACGGAATATTTTGTTTTTGAATATCCTCCGGGATTGCTATATCGTAGTAGTATGAACCGGATTTGTCTCTTCCTCCATCTTTGATGATAACATTTTTTTTATCGGAAAGGAACTCTGCTTTTTCAATGACGAAGATCATGTCGTTGTTTTTACTTTTGGGGACTTTTACCCGTACCTGATTGTTCATGGGTTTGTTAAAAACAGACAAGTAAATGTTATCTCCTTTTTGAGTTGAATAACCCCATTCCTGTTTTTCCAGGATAGAATGATGTACTCCACAAACGGCATCTTTATTTACAGTCATCCAATCTCCGATTTCTTGGGCGATTTTTGTTTCTTCCGGGCGTATGTTGCCTTTTCCGTCAGGCCCAAAGTTGATCACAAAATTACCATCCAAAGAATTGGCTTTTACCATCATTTCAATCAGGTCGTATGCTGTTTTGACATAACTCAATGACCAGTCGCGGTGGTATCCCCATTGATTTTCGGGAATTGTCATGACGCAATCCCAGTCGTTTCCGCCTGTTTCCGCCAATGTACTGGGTAAGTTCCGTTCAAAACGTTGATCATAATCATCAATAAGGTCTCCATTTGAATCAATATGGCGGGCGCCCAGTTCATCAGCCCTGAAGCGGCTACCGATGATCAGTCCCGGATGCATCGTTCGGAGTTCCTTTCCCAATTCATCAACCCAGACTGCCTCTTTCATCCATGCACCATCCCAGGAACCATCGAACCATAATCCTTTTGTCCGGGGATAATTTGTTAACAATTCCATCAGTTGGTTCCGTGTAAAAGTCTTAAATTCCTCGTATTTCTGTTTTTGTTCTTCGTTTTCGAAAGGATTGTAATTTTCCCAGTTTTTCCGGTCTTTCGCAGTGATCGATCTCCCTGTCGTATAACCCGGATGACTCCAGTCGATGATTGAAAAATACAGGTATACATCAATACCTTCGGCGGAGTAGGCGTCTACAATTTCTTTGACAATATCGTTTTTATACGGGGTGTCGGCAATGGTATAATCCGTATATTTACTTGGCCACATACAAAACCCGTCATGATGTTTTGTCGTGAAGATCATGTATTTTACCCCCATCTGTTTGGCTTGTCTTGCCCATTGTTTGGCGTCAAAAGACGTCGGATCGAACTGTTTATACAGATTGTCGTATTCTTCTTTTGTAATGAGTCCTGATGACCGGAACCATTCGGCTGCATAGGTACTTGTTTTGCCGTTCCACTGTCCTCCGGGAATGGCGTAGACCCCCCAATGGATGAATTGTCCTAATCCGTAATCTCTCCAGTGTTGCATTTCCGCATCGGTTCTTTTCCCGATTCTGTGCGCTCCGTGTTTTAAAGGGATTCGCTCTTTGGTTGTTTGTTGTGCAAAACCCTGAAAACAGGTTGTTACACAGAATAATACAATGAATAATACGCTTCGTTTCATCTTTTTTATTTCAATATTATAATCCAATATGTTCGGTCGTCTTTTTTTCGGGCTGCCCGTATTTATTCAATCTTTTATTGTCCAGAGAATAATTCCATATAATTTGGTCTTCCAGTTGTTTTCCATCATTTGCAACTTTTGCCTGTATGGTATTTTCTCCATCTTTCAAGCTGATATTTTTGAATACATAGTGGACTTTAGTAGTCCCCATTTCATAATCTGTCATTTCTACTCCGTTAACGAACAGGCGTGGAACTCCCATATTGGAATAAACGGTTACCGGAGTAAGCTGGTTTTCGCGTTCGGCAGCTCTTCTTTGAGTGATATACAGTACCGGTTCCTTACTCCAATTGGCTTTATACCAGTAAAACGGATCCTTTTTGATTTTCCGGTCGAATGTAACCAATCCTTTCATGTTACGGGCTTCAACGCCTCCTTGTGTCGTTGCCGGAGTTGCGAAATCAAATGTATTCCAGATATACGAAGCAATAAGATAAGGATGCTTTGAGATGACTCCCCATTGTATTTCATGGAATTTAGTTGAAAATGTTTCCGGATAAAATTGGGAAAAATACCGGCCAAATTCACCTACAACTTCTTCTTGTTGGTCTACGTTTGCTTCCGCTCCATATTCGGAAAAAATAATTTTATATCCGGGGAACTCTTTTTCCATCCCGGTTACCCATTTTTCAATGTCACTTATTTCTCCGCCATACCATCCGAAATAATGGTTAATTCCTTGTATATCGGCATTTAAGTTGCATGCCTGATCCACTTTTGAATAACCGCTTACAGATACCGTATATCTATATGGATCTTCTGATTTGGCAAGGTCATTCAATTCAGTGGTCAGATCGACGGTATAGTTATAAGGAGTATATACTTCATTGTGTAATCCCCATACATATATGGAAGGGTGATTATAATTTTGACGGATGAGTTCCGTCAATTGACTTCTTGCATTTTCCCGTTCCTGGGTCGTAACTCTGTTGACGAATGGAATTTCCGCCCAAATAATGAACCCGATGCTATCACATTTAGAATAAATGTATTCTGCTTGCTGATAGTGGGCAAAGCGGATTGTAGTAGCGCCTATTTCCTTGATAATAGCCAGGTCGGTAGCATGCTGTTCATTACTTAGAGCGCTTCCCGATCCCCACCGGTCCTGGTGACGGCAGACTCCATACATGGGAACCTTTTTCCCGTTGAGATACATCCCGTCGGCAGCTTTCAGTTCAAAGTTTCTTAGTCCTAAAGCTTGTATTACTTCGTCGACAACCTGACCTCCGGAAACCAGTTGAGTGACCACTTTATACAGATACGGATCCTCAAGCCCCTGCCACAAATGAGGATTTTTTATCCTGAAATCCTGATGGAAAAATTGTCGTCCCTGAGGAAGAAGGGTTACCACAGATTCCTGTTTTTTTTTCACCCTGCCATCTGTCTCATATACAGTTGTGATCAGGCGGGCATCTTTCCTTTTTTTGTTCTTATTTTCCAACTTGATTTTTATATTCACATCAGCAGATTTGCTTGTGACATTTTTCTGGCTGATATAAATCCCGGGAGAAGCATAATCTGTTACGGCAATATTTATCTTATCCGTGATAATCAAAGATACCGGACGATAAATACCTCCATAAACTCCGAATAATGTGTTGTTTACAGGAATTACTTCCGGAGTTGGCTCATTATTCACTTTAATAAGAATGTCGTTGGATTCCCCGAATCGGAGCAAATTAGTTATTTCCACAACAAAAGCGGAGTAGGCTCCTTTATGGTTTCCCGCAAAATTATTATTGACATAGACCTCTGCCACAGATGCGACTCCTTCGAAACGGAGAAAAATTCGTTTTTCGGACAGAGAGGTCTCCGGGCTGTATTTTTTCTTGTAAAAAGCTTCTCCGGCATAGTAAATAGTTTTCTTGATTTGCATATCTTCTGCATTCCATGTATGTGGAATGTTTACAGACACCCAGCTGTCATCCACTTTGGGGAGATTTTCTGCTTTTTTGAATAACCAGTTGTCGTTGAATGTTTTTACGTCCCTTCCATTAGCTGAAAGGGTAGTTGTAACGCTTATAAATAAAAGGAATAATAAGTTTTTGATACGATTTTTCACGGGAAGATATTAAAGAATTGAGAATTAATAATCCACAAAAGTACAAAAATCTCCCGTCGAACCAAACAAATTCACCAGGAGATTTTGTGAAGCTTTAGATGAATCGTTTTTTATTTTAGTTCGAGAGATTTCTTGATTTCATTTACATAATCCAGTTTTTCCCAGGTGAAAAGTTCGACTTTCACCGTTAATGGCTGAGGATTATATCGTGAATTGAAAACCTTCGTAACTATTTCCGGAGTACGTCCCATATGTCCGTAGGCTGCTGTCTCCAGATAGATGGGATTCCGCAATTTCAGGCGGTTTTCAATCGCTTTTGGACGCATATCAAAGATTTTTGCCACTTTTTCTGCGATTTCACTATCACTAACGGAAACTTTACTTCTCCCATAGGTATTTATAAAAATATTCATTGGTTCAGCCACTCCGATAGCATAGGCCACCTGTACTAATACTTCGTCTGTAACACCGGCAGCGACAAGGTTTTTAGCAATATGACGGGCAGCATAAGCAGCCGAACGGTCTACTTTAGAAGGATCTTTACCGGAAAAAGCGCCTCCTCCGTGCGCACCTTTGCCACCGTAGGTGTCAACAATGATCTTCCGGCCGGTGAGTCCTGTATCACCGTGAGGACCTCCAATCACAAATTTACCGGTCGGATTGACGTGATATTTGATCTTATCGGTAAATAATTTTTGGACGGATGCGGGATACTGAGCTTTTACTTTGGGGATCAGGATGGTTTTGACGTCTTTGGTTATTTGATCCTGCATAGCTTTATCGGCAGCCAATTGATCTTTTTCCGAATTTCCGGAAGGTTTTACAAATTCATCATGTTGCGTGGAAATGACGATAGTGTCAATGCTTTCGGGAGTTCCGTCTTCATTGTAACGGATAGTAACCTGCGATTTGGCATCCGGACGCAGATAAGGCATTAATTCGAGTTCGTTTTTACGGATTTTTGCCAGTTCAATCAATAAACTATGAGATAGATCCAATGCCAGGGGCATGTAGTTTTCAGTCTCATTAGTAGCATAACCAAACATCATGCCCTGGTCTCCAGCGCCCTGGTTAAGCGGGTCATGACGTTCCACACCACGATTAATATCACCCGATTGTTCATGAATAGCGCTGAAAATGCCACATGATTTGGATTCGAACTGATACTCACTCTTGGTATAGCCTATGTTTTCAATAACCTTACGTGTAACCTCAGGTACGTCGACATAAACTGTAGATTTTACTTCTCCTGCCAGCACGACTTGTCCTGTCGTCACCAGCGTTTCGCAAGCTACTTTAGAGTTCGGATCATAAGCCAGGAACTCATCAAGCAAAGCATCGGATATCTGATCCGCTACTTTATCGGGGTGTCCTTCAGACACCGATTCGGAGGTAAATAAGTAACTCATAATAAATGAATTATGTTAAAATTAAAATAAAAAATAAGCGACGAGTTGTATGAACGAACTTATCAGAGAAGAAAATGAGTGGTTTTTAGCATTTTTTTCTGTGGTTGCAAGCATACAAATCTATCCACTTTTCAAATACGGTGCAAAGGTATAAACTTTTTATGAAAAAAAAAATTGTTTTGTGTAAATCGGATAAAAAGGTGAAAACTACAACCATAAATTCCGGTTGATGGGTCTCTTTATTTAAACTCAGGAGCAATTTCGCAGAGTGGCTTCATTACGAATTCCCTTTCACGATAATGTGGATGTGGTAACGTTAATTCCGGAGTTTCCAAAGTAAGATCATCGTATATGATCAGGTCGATATCAATGATCCGATCCTGGTAAAAATTCCCGGACGACTTTTTTGTGCGCCCCATTTCCTTTTCGATATTTTGCGTTACTTTGAGCAGACGGGTAGGAGAGAGGTCTGTTTTTATACGAATCACCATGTTGAAAAACATATGAACGGATTCATAACCCCAGGGTTTGGTTTCATAAACAGAAGAAACAGCCGAAACAGTTCCCACTCTTTCGGCTATTAACTGTACAGCCTTTTCCAGATTTTGTTTTTTATCTCCCAGATTACTGCCAAGGGAAATATAACATGATTTGTGATCTGAAGTTTGCAATTTATGGATAGTATTAAATCTGTGCGAAATATCAAAGAATCAACATGGCGTCCCCATATGCGCCGAATCTGTATTTTTCTTTCACAGCTTTGTCGTATATACCCATGATGAGATCATAATCTCCATAAGCAGCCGTCAACATCAACATCGTTGAAAGAGGAATATGGAAGTTTGTGATCATTGAAGTGGCAACAGAAAAATCATATGGAGGGAAAATAAATTTATTTGTCCACCCATCGTATGGTTTCAAATGCCCCTGGGTGGTTACCGTACTTTCGATCGCTCTCGCCACAGAAGTTCCCACGGCACACACCTGTCTGTTCATATCTTTTGCTTTATTAACGATATTTACGGCTTCCTCGTTGACGACGATTTGTTCGGAGTCTGTTTTATGTTTTGTAAGATCTTCCACGTCGATTTCACGGAAATTACCCAATCCGGAATGTACCGTAATAAATGCAAATTCACAGCCCTTGATTTCCAATCGTTTCATCAACTCACGACTGAAATGCAGGCCTGCGGCGGGAGCAATAACAGCGCCTTCATTTTTCGCATAAATTGTTTGATAGCGTTCGGCATCTTCGGGAACAACAGCTCTTTCTATGTATTTGGGTATCGGAGTTTCTCCCAGGGAGTAAAGCGCTTTTTTGAATTCGTCGTGAGGACCGTCGTAAAGGAAACGTAATGTACGTCCACGTGAAGTAGTATTATCAATAACCTCGGCAACCATTGAATCGTCTTCTCCGAAATAAAGTTTATTCCCGATACGGATTTTACGGGCAGGATCGACCAGAACATCCCATAAACGTAATTCCTGATTTAATTCGCGCAACAGGAATACTTCGATCTTAGCGCCTGTTTTTTCCTTATTTCCGTATAACCTGGCGGGAAAAACCTGGGTATCATTCATGATAAATACATCTTTATCATGAAAATAATTCAGAACATCTTTGAATACCTTATGTTCTATTTTTCCGGTATTACGATGAACTACCATCAAACGAGCTTCGTCCCTGTTTTGCATAGGATGCTGAGCTATCAATTCATCAGGCAGGTTGAATTTGAATTTTGATAATTTCATATTGCTGTTTTTTAAGTTTTTACGTTTTTTAGCCTACATCAACATTGCGTCTACATCTTCAATTTTCATGCAATCCTTCAAGGAAATACCTCCGATCCGGGTTCTGCATAAACCGGAAAGATGTGCACCCGAATTGAGCGCTAAGCCAATGTCACGGGCTAATGCCCTGATATACGTGCCTTTACTGCATACGACCCGCAAGGTTATTTCAGGCATAGTATACGATAAAAGTTCTATTTCGTCTATTATCAGTAACTTAGGTTTTAATTCGACCTCAATACCCTTGCGTGCAAATTCATAAGCCCGGTCTCCGTTGATTTTACATGCGGAATACACCGGAGGAACCTGTTCTATGCTGCCGACGAATTGTTTCAAAACCGACTCGACAAGTTCCTTTGTTATATGTCCCGTCGGAAACGAACCGTCGATTTCGGTCTCCAGGTCAAATGACGGAGTTGTTTCTCCCAATTTTAGTGTTGCAACATATTCTTTGGTTTGATACTGAAATTCCTCAATACGCTTGGTCGCTTTCCCTGTACAGATAATCATAACTCCTGTTGCCAGAGGATCTAAAGTCCCGGCATGTCCGACTTTTATCTTTTTTTGTTTCAGGAAACGGGAAATTTTATATCTGACCTTATTGACCAAATCAAATGATGTCCAATGTAACGGTTTATCAAAATATAAAATCTCTCCTCCTTGAAAATCTTTCTGCATACTTTCAAATAATGCTTAAATCATATCCCTGCATCAATAAAACAAGCAGGATAACTCCAACAATAACCCGGTAAATTCCAAATGCTTTAAAACCATATTTGGTTATAAAACCGATAAAAAATTTAATGGCCAGGATAGCAACAATAAATGCGATCACATTTCCTATGATGAGAACATCAATGTTCTGAACTAAAACAGTCCGGCTTTCCGGATTTGTAACCAGTTTCAACAGTTTATATGCCGATGCGGCAAACATAGTGGGTACGGCCAGGAAAAACGAAAATTCCGCAGCTTCTTTTCTTGTCAATCTTTGTGCCATACCTCCGACTATAGTTGCCATTGAACGGGATATTCCGGGAATCATGGCTATACACTGCGCTAATCCTATGAAAAATGCTTTTTTAGGAGTTACAGTTTGATCTTTGGACGGTTTATTGAACCATGTGTCTACAAAAAGCATTAAAATACCTCCCAGTATTAACATGATAGCGACAACGACAACACTTTCCAGCAACATATCAATTTTGTCACTGAACAGAAAACCCAGAACTGCGGCCGGTATAAACGCAATGAACAGTTTCCAATAAAAATCGAATGATTGGAAAAATCGTTTATAATATAACACTATAACCGAAAGTATCGCTCCAAACTGAACAATAACCGTAAATGCCTTGATAAATTCAGAACTGGGAACACTCAATATTTTTTGTGTAACAATCATATGTCCGGTTGATGATACCGGCAAAAACTCCGTCAATCCTTCAACAATAGCTATAAGGATTGTTTGCCACCATGTCATTTCCATTTTTTACTGATTTTTTCCGTCGTTTTC
>JAIRZF010000022.1 GCA_031267385.1 Dysgonamonadaceae bacterium
AATTATTTCCAGTCCAATCCGAAGAGCAATCCTTTTATTGTAACAATGACCGTTCTGTTCAATTTTTTCTCCAATCTGATGATTTGTCATTATGAGCAGGATAAAAGCGAAAACGGCATTAAGAATGCCCTCGGACTACGATTCGGATTTCAGGTGACTTCCTACCTGCATGCTATGAGGAATTACAATGCTTTCAAAACGATGAACATAATATCATTATTGCGAACTTATGACGCCAAAAGCAAAGGATTTGCCAGTCCTTCTATTCCTCCCGGAGAATTGTTGAAAGAATTAGTCTTTAAAATAATGCATTGAGGCGGCTTCCGTTTGCTCATTACGGTTCCATTCCCAAAGCTTCGGTATAAGCTGTGTTTTTACGACAATTGGCAAATTTCATGTTTTCCAGCAAATCGGTCATCGCCTTTTTCACCAGTTCCTGATTGGGACGTACGTCACGGATCTTGGCAAAAGTACTCCGATCCCGTTTCGTATATTCAATAATTAAATCCCAGTTTTCCGGCTTGGGAATGATCATCATACAGGCTCTCTCCGCCATTTTTTTGTATGGCCAGTAATGCCATCCTATATTGTTCCTGTTCATCAGGCGCGTCCAGGCTGCAACCCATTCATTTGTATTTTCCCCGGTTTCTCCCATATAAAGAGGTAAATTCACTTTATCCCGGAAATCTACAAAATCCTGAATGTTGTTTTGCAATGTATCACACCAGTAACGATGGCAGGTGTACATCATTTTATCATCAAACTCCCAATCGGTGAATACCGAAAAATTGCTGTTCCATTGCGCACCGCCTAACAATACGATATGATTTCCATCCACTTCACGAATAGCGGCCACACACCTTTTATAAAAAGGTTCCAAAGCCTGATTCAAATGGGGATTGTCCTCTTTGAAATAATGTGCAATAGGTTCATTCAGAAGATCGTACCCTAACACAATAGTGTCATTGGCATATTTTTCAGCAATACTTTTCCATATATTACAACACAACGCCTGACTTTCCTCACTTTCAAATAACCACGGATAACCGTAGCTATCATCTATGTTGTCTCCGGTCTGTCCTCCGGGAGCGTCGTGCATGTCGAAAATCACATATAAATTTTCCCGGCGACACCAATCCAACAGAGTATCCATGATCTCAAATCCGTTCTGTCCGGAAACGGATCCCATGTAATCCTCATCGGTAAAAAGTTTATAATGAAATGGGATCCTGATAGAATTCATTCCGGTTTGTTTGATGTAGGCAAGATCTGCTTTCGTGATGTAATTTTTCTTAAATTCCGTCCAGAACCATTTCGTAAAATCCGGTCCTGCCATTTCACAGAAAGCATCATTTATAGTTCTGTAAGAGTTCACATTACTAAAATAAAACATATAGCCTTCCGGATTCAACCAATTCCCAAGGTTAATTCCCTGAATGAAAAACTTCTCTCCATCAGGAGTTATGATGTCCTGCCCCTGAACTTTCAGAAAACGGTCATGCCCGGCGACTTCAGTCTCTGATTTTTCATTCCGGCAGGTAGCGAAAAGAAATAGAGTTGCTACAAAAAATCCAATAACGAGTTTCATAAGTAATAATTTAGGGATAGCTATTAAAATAAAATTATAGGACAAAGGTAATCGGAAGAAAATAAAAAAAACTATAATTTTCATAAAATATGTTATTCCATTTAAACTTGTAACATTAAAAATAGTCTACAATCAAGCTTTAATAGTTAATTTTGACAACGACATAGAAAAATACTCATGAAAAAAAGTACTAGACTCGCACTGATCATCATCATCGTTCTGTTTATTGTAGGTATGGCCCTTTATCCTACTATTCGTCGTTATTATTCACCCGACAAAGAAAAAGAAGTTCCGGCTCAAGAAAGAGGGAGTGGCGGACAGGGTGGGAGAGCCTTGAATATTAATGTTCAGGTATTAAAATTCAAAACCCTGATCGATGAGTTCCGTACCATGGGGAGCCTTATTCCTGATGAAGAAGTTGATTTATCGTTCGAAACTTCGGGAAAAATCATCAATATCTATTTCCAGGAAGGCAGCGCCGTTAAAAAAGGAGATTTGTTGGCTAAAGTCAATGACAGCCCTTTACAGGCTGAATTAAAAAAATTACAGGCTCAGATCCCCTTGGCAGAAGATCGTGTATACCGTCAAAAAGCGTTACTGGAAAAAGACGCCGTGAGTAAGGAGACTTATGAACAGGTTACGACCGAGCTCGAAAAATTAAATGCCGATATTGAATTGGTTAAATCAAGGATCAACCAAACCGAACTCCGGGCTCCCTTTGATGGAGAAATCGGGTTACGGTTGGTGAGTGAAGGGACTTATGCCTCACCGGCGACCATCATTGCCAAATTAACAAAGATCATTCCTTTGAAAATCGAGTTCTCTATCAACGAAAAAAATGCCGCCAGTGTCACTTCGGGAACTCTGCTTTCTTTTGCCGTGGAAAATGATCTGAATACACATCAGGCCTCCGTCTATGCCGTCGAATCAAAAGTCGAGATGAAAACGCGTACACTAAAAGCCCGGGCTATTTATTCCAATGCAAACGGACATCTGAAACCGGGACGTTCCGCAACAATAACGATCCGGTTGAATGAAATTAAAAATGCCTTGATGATTCCCAGTGAATCAATTATTGCTGAAATGGGACGCGACATTGCTTTTCTTTACAAGAACGGGAAAGCGCATCAGGTCGAATTGACGAAAGGACTTCGTACCGCTACCGAAGTCCAGGTACTGCAAGGAATATCTCCCGGCGATACCTTACTTGTGACGGGTGTGATGCAATTAAGAGACGGCATGCCGGTAATAATTGATAATTTTATTGAGTGATCCATGAATATTTCGGAATTAAGTATAAAAAGGCCGGTACTATCAACGGTTTTCGTTTTAGTTATTCTATTGTTAGGGTTTATTGGATACTCATACCTGGGTGTTCGTGAATACCCCAATGTGGATAATCCGATAATTTCGGTAGATGTTAGCTATCCGGGTGCAAATGCCGACATCATTGAGAATCAGATCACTGAACCATTGGAACAAAATATCAACGGGATACCCGGTATCCGGTCGTTAACCAGTAGCAGTAGCCAGGGATCCTGCCGGATCACCGTCGAATTTGAACTTGACGTGGATATGGAAACTGCGGCCAACGACGTGCGTGATAAGGTTTCCAGAGCGCAACGTTTCCTTCCCCGTGATTGCGACCCTCCCACAGTATCCAAGGCAGATGCGGATTCCGATCCCATCATGCAGGTTTCCGTACAAAGTGAAAAACGATCTTTACTTGAGTTGACGGAAATTGCCGACTTGACAATAAAAGAACGGTTACAAACGATTCCAAACGTAAGTTCTGTAAGTATTTGGGGAGAAAAACGGTATTCCATGCGGCTTTGGCTCGATCCGACCAAAATGGCGGCCTACAACATTACTCCCATTGATGTAAAAAATGCCGTCGACCGCGAAAATGTGGAACTTCCTTCCGGTAATATTGAAGGAGATAAAATGCAACTCAGTATTCGTACCCTGGGACTAATGAAAACTCCGGAAGAATTTAACAACCTGATTATCAAGGAAGATAACTATAACATTGTGCGTTTCAGCGATATTGGTACCGCCGAACTGGGTCCGGAAGACCTGCGCAGCATCATGACCGGAAATCGCGTTCCGATGGTCGGTTGCGTCATCATCCCTCAGCCGGGAGCAAACCAGATCGAAATATCCGACGAAGTAAACAAACGGTTGGAACAGATGAAAAAAGACCTCCCGGAAGACGTGATAGTGTATGTCGCTTTCGACAATACCAAATTTATCCGGGCTTCCATCAGTGAAGTGGAGGAAACGCTTTACATCGCTTTTTTACTGGTTGTTCTGATTATTTTCATATTCCTTCGCGACTGGCGGGTGACTTTGGTGCCCTGTGTGGTCATTCCCGTTTCATTGATCGGAGCCTTTTTTATCATGTATATTGCAGGCTTCTCCATCAATGTACTTTCCATGTTGGCCGTTGTGCTTGCCGTAGGGCTTGTTGTCGACGATGCTATCGTGGTAACGGAAAATATTTATGTGCGTATCGAGAAAGGAATGAATCCGAAAGAAGCCGGGATTGAGGGTTCCAAAGAAATTTTCTTTGCGGTGATCTCTACTACGATCACCCTGGTTGCGGTGTTCTTCCCGATTGTGTTCCTGCAAGGGATGACCGGACGCCTTTTTAAGGAGTTCAGCATCGTTGTTTCCGGTTCCGTACTTATTTCTGCATTCGTAGCCCTGACTTTTTCACCCATGTTTGCGACCAAAATTCTCAAAAAAAGAGAAAAGCAAAATTGGTTGTATGTTAAAACGGAACCTTTCTTCGATGGAATGATCCGGGTTTACAGCAAAAGTCTGGATGCTATTCTCAAAAGAAAAACGGTCGTTGTTCCCATCGTGTTGCTTACATTGGTTATCATCGGATTTCTCTGGACAAAAATTCCAACAGAAATGGCTCCATTGGAAGACCGTTCACAAATAACCGTTAACACCCGGGTTCCGGAAGGTGCAACGTATGAATATTACAGGGATTATACCATGAAAATATCGAACATTGCCGATTCTGTAGCTCTGGAAAGAAGACTCAACATCACACTCATACGGTCAGGATTCGGATTTGTACGGTTGATGTTACCCGACCTGAAAGATCGTGAACGAAGTCAGATGCAAGTTGCGGACGAAATTTCCAGGGCGGTCAGGGGAGAAACCGAAGCGCGGGCTTTTGTCCAACAACAATCCACATTCGGTGGACGCCGTGCCAGCATGCCTGTTCAGTATGTATTACAGGCTCCCGCCCTTGATAAACTGCAGGAGTTCATCCCGAAATTCATGGAAAAAGTGAATGAAAGTCCGAAATTCCAGATGTCGGATGTGAACCTTAAATTTACCAAGCCGGAAACCCGCCTCGAAATCAACCGGGACAAAGCCGGCCTGCTAGGCGTCAGTACCCGTGATATAGGACAAACATTACAATATGCCCTCAGCGGTCAGCGGATGGGTTATTTTTATATGAATGGAAAACAATACCAGATTTTGGGAGAAATAAACCGTCAGCAGCGGAATACTCCATTGGATCTGAAATCCATTTATGTAAAAAACCTGATCGGGGATATGGTTCAGTTGGACAACCTCCTCACCTTGCAGGAAAGTGTCGCTCCTCCCACTCTCTACCGTTACAACCGGTTCAAATCGGCTACGGTTTCCTCAGGACTGGCTCCGGGAGTCACAATCGGTGAAGGTTTGGACGAAATGGACAAGATAGCCAAAGAAACTCTGGACGAAACATTCCGTACGGCGCTGGCCGGGGAATCCAAAGAATTTCGGGAGAGTTCATCCAGTTTGATGTTTGCCTTTGTGTTGGCTCTGGTTCTTATTTTCCTGATTCTGGCCGCTCAGTTTGAGAGTTTCAAGGATCCGTTCGTGATCATGTTTACCGTTCCTCTGGCGATCGCCGGCGCCCTTGTTTTTATGTATTTCGGGGGTATTACCATGAATATTTTCAGTCAGATCGGGATCATCATGCTGATTGGGCTGGTGGCCAAAAACGGTATTTTGATCGTGGAATTTGCCAACCAGCGTCAGGAAGCCGGAATGTCAAAACTGGAAGCCCTGCGTGAGGCGTCCGTACAACGTTTGCGTCCTATCCTGATGACCAGTTTTTCTACTGTGCTCGGTATTTTACCCCTGGCTTTCGCATCGGGTGAAGGAGCAAACGGACGAATTGCCATGGGAGTTGCCGTTTGCGGAGGAATGATCGTTTCAACGTTCCTCACCATGTTTATCGTACCGGGTATGTATATGATAATTTCAACAAACAGACACAAAAAATGAAAAAGAGATATTCCAATATATTCCAAACAATACTTCTGACGTTTACACTTTCTTTTTGCGGTTCGGATTTTGTGTTTTCACAAGAAATTATGAGCCTTAAACGATGTCTGGAAACCGGATTAATGCAGAATTATGATATCCGGATCATTCGTAATGAACAAAAAATATCCGATAATAATTATACGGTCGGGAATGCCGGATACCTGCCCACTATTGATTTAAGCGCAGGATATTCAGGAACTTCCAATAATATCGAACAAAAATTAGCGGAAACAGGAGAAATAAACAAAAACAACGGAGTTGACAATCAAACACTTAATGCCGGTGTAAACCTGAATTGGACTATTTTCGACGGATTCCAGATCCAGGCGAAGTACGAGAAACTAAAGGAACTGAAACAAATGGGAGAACTCAGTACCAGACTGGCTGTTGAAGACCTCATCTCCTCGCTTACTTCGGAATATTACAATTATGTAAGGCAAAATATCCGTTTGGGAAACCTGAAATACGCCGTTTCTTTGTCAAAAGAACGCCTGAGGATCGTTGAAGCAAGGTACAATATCGGCTCTATGTCCCGTTTGGACTTACAACAAGCCCGTGTGGACTTTAATACCGATAGTTCGAACCTGATCAAACAACAGGAAATTCTTTATACTTCCCGCATCATGTTAAATCAATTGATGGCATTGGAAGATGTTTCACAAATGCTGGTTGTTGCCGATTCCGTGATTATCCCCGACAGCCGGCTTCAGGAAGCAGAAATCAGAGAAAAAACAATGATGTACAATGCCCATTTACTGGTCACAGGGAAAAATAAACGTATCAGTGAATTGGATTATAAAGCTGTTAAGAGCCGTGATTTTCCTTATTTGAGGTTGAATGTCGGTTATGGTTATACTCAAAACAGGTACGAAACGGGTAGTTATGATCGTCAGAAAACCATGGGGCTTAATTATGGTATTACATTGGGATTCAGCATCTTTGACGGCTTTAACCGTAAACGTGAACAAAAAAACGCACAAATACAGATCCAAAACAGTGAATTACAATACGATCAAATGGAATTGGATCTGAAAGCGAATCTTGCGAATATCTGGATGGCTTATACAAACAATCTGGACCTCCTGAACCTGGAAAAAGAAAATCTTGAAACAGCCCGTGAGAACTACGATATAGCTATCGAGAGATATAAATTGGGAGAATTGTCCGGAATTGAACTCAGAGAAGCTCAAAACAGCCTCCTTGAAGCTGAAGAGAGGCTACTCCTTGCATCCTATAACACAAAACTGTGTGAAATTTCACTGATGCAGATCAGTGGACAAATCACGGGGTATATGGAGTAGGAAGACCTCCTCCCAAAACCTTCTAAATTTTTTTTGGCATGATTTTTTCGCAATCCGAAATAAATGTTTACATTTGCACGGATTCTTTAAAAGAGTCTCGAATACAAAACACAGCAAATCAGTATTATAATGACAATTTCTCATCCTTGCTTTAGTTGGTTTTTAGCTAAATTTAACACTTTAAATTTGGTTGATTTGTCATTTATGTTAGAGAGAGAGAGAGAGAGAGAGAGAGACTTACCTGGGCTCACGCGCGCGCGAGACTAAGCTAAACTTATTAATTTACAACAAGATAGCCCGACTGAGTTTTTTAAATTTAGTCCGGTTTTT
>JAIRZF010000057.1 GCA_031267385.1 Dysgonamonadaceae bacterium
TCACGGGGAAATTTGTATTGGGAACATGAATATCAACAACATCAGCCTTCGCCAATGGCGGAACAGGTGTGGTTGTGTGATGCAGGAAGGATACCAGACAATGATAGGGGAAATGGGACGTGGCTTGAGCGGCGGACAACGCCAACGCTTACTAATAGCCCGCGCATTGTACAAAAACCCGGATTATCTATTTCTGGATGAAGCGACAAATTCCCTGGATACGATTAACGAGCAAAAAATTGTGAAGGCTTTGAATCAAGTCTTTCAAAACCGGACAGTGATTGTTGTTGCACACCGATTGAGTACCATACGGAAAGCCGACCAGATTATTGTATTGAAATCCGGAATGATAGCCGAAGTCGGAAATCACGAAAAATTGATGGAGAACAAAAAATATTATTATGAACTGATACAAAGCCAGTATGAATTGGAATCTGAAAAAGCCCCTACAAGAGAGCCTCAAAAAGGGAACGGATGAAAATATACGTTCCCGACGGAACGAAGAAATTGCAGATATTGTAGACCGGATGCCGATGACATTCGGACGCTGGGTGGCAATAGCAGTCGTCTTGTTTTCAGTTTTGTTGTTGGTATTCGGATGGATTATCAAATATCCCGACACGGTGACCGGACAGATAAAAATCAATTCGACCCAATCGCCCGTCAAATTAATTGCCAATACTTCAGGAAAGCTCAGATTGATGGCAATCGACACTGGGAAAGAAATTAGGGGAGGCGATTATATTGCCTGGATTCAAAACCCTGCAAAAATAGAAGATGTACGATTGGTTTTGAAATTATTATTTGAATTCAATCCCAATAATGAATCATTTAATCAATATCGGGAATATTTCCCCGAAAAAGTTTCTTTGGGTGAACTGAACATGAAATACTATTCATTTTTTTCTTCCCTGATGAATCTTTGTAATTATGAAAAAAGTAATGTGTTCGAGCAGCAGGCAAAAAGTTTGATTGAAGACGTTTCGGGGCAAAAAATCCTGTTGTTACGGACGCAGGAGATACTGGAAACTACAGGAAATAAACTGGATATCGCTAGAAAATGGCTGAAAAGGGATGCTTTACTTAATCAAAAAGAAATTGTCCACGAACAGCAACTCGACCAGGTAAAGAATGAATACCTGTCGTCGCTGCAGAGCTATCAAAATCTTCAAAAAGAAGTATCGTTGATTCATATCCAAATATCCGGATTGGAAAATAAACTGAAACAGCTTGAAATCGAACAGCAGGAAAAAGAGCGCCAGATGCATCTGGATTTATTGTCGTCTTACCATGATCTGGTTGACAATATCAAGATGTGGGAACAGAAATATGTGTTCAAAACTCCGTTTGACGGTCGGGTCGAGTTCCTGAATTTTTGGGTCGATGACTGGTTTATTCAATCCGGTGAAGAAATCTTCAGCGTTGTTCCCCGAAATACCAATACCATTGGGCAGGTATTGTTGCCTGCGGCAGGAGCCGGAAAAGTTGTTCCCGGTTGTAAAGTAAACATCAAACTGGACAATTATCCTTATATGGAATATGGAAGTATAGAGGGTTCTATCGCTTCCATTTCACTGATCACTAGAAAAGAACAGATTCAACAGGGGAGTATAGACACTTATTTAATTTTGGTCGATTTGCCCCAAGGATTAACTACTAACTATGGGGAACTCCTGGATTTCAAATACGAAATAAGTGGAACGGCCGATATTATTGTGAAAGATAGGAGGTTAATTGAACGATTGTTCGATAATTTGAAATACAGAACAAAAGCAAAATGATTTTTCATAAAGCTTTCCTGGAAATAATTCATATTCGGAAACAACTTATGCTCAACCATTCTCTTATAAATAACGGCTACCACTCTGACACAGACATAACTTAACCCACATTGCATCTTAAGAAGAATTAAGTTCCCTGTATTGAGTGGGATAATTTTTTTCGAAGATTGTTTTGTGTACTACGGATTTTTTCTTTTTGTAAGGTGCATACCGGTATCCGAGTTTGTCGCAAATTAGTTGGTTTTTTTCTGAGGGGTAAGTGCAGCGGCGGATTTCTATAATCTCGTCCGATTTATTTTGAGCAAGGGAGGTAACTGCTTTTTTTGTGTTCATTATCCTTACAATCTCTTTCCACTGTAACCGGATGGAGTCTTTGTCCGGTTCCGTTTTTTTGAGTTGATATCGGACAGTGTTGACCACCCGGTAGGCTAACAGCCCCAAATGCAGATGAGCCATCGAGGATTCGTCCTTTTTGTATTTCTTTTTTCCCGTTTCTACCGCTACCTCACACTGAATCTCAAAATGACGGTAAATGGAAGGATACTTTTGCTTTAGCCGACCGATACGTTCGTAAACCTTATCCTCCTGCTTGACCCCGCCTTTTCTGGCCAGGGAGACCGCTATTTTCTGCAAGCCCGTTTCAAAGCCTTCTCGGAAACGGTCATTCATCGAGGATTCCTTCCTTTTTTTCGTTTCGCTCTCTACTTTCAAATAATAGTCTTCATCCCTGTCGCAGGTTACTTTTTGAAGCGAGATTTTCCGCTTCAGCCTGTCGGTAACAACCATCACCACTATGGCGTTGTGGCCTCCTCCAGAAGTCTTTAGCCGAAGTTCATCAATCATCCCTGACAGGGTAGAACTGTCGCCGACATTGCCCTCCAAAATGGATGAATACTTGATAAAGCTTTCAGGATTGACTACCAGGGCTAATACAATGAGTTTGGCGTCGTTACGCTTTCCCTTCGACCGACCGTATTTTGCTATCCGGCTTTCGACCATCCGTCCTTCGTAGTAGGTATTAGTCAGGTCGTAAAGAATGATTTTATCCTCTATGTCAAACAGTTCGTTCGTTTGAAGGGACAGATAATTTTCCAATTTTGCTTTTTCCCCGTAAAGCAACAGAGATATCCGGTAAAGCCGGTTTTTGGTTATTTTTTCCACCGGATAGCCCGTTAATTCGCATACCGACGAGTTCTCCCTTATCCAACAGGCTGTTCTCAATTCCGAGGCAGGATAGACCGAACGGCATTTGACCCAATTTTTAACTTACTTTATATATCCCTGAATATGGGCTGCAATGTGGTTTAATGTCTTCATGATAGTTCATTTTAAGATTTGAAATGAAATAAATTTACATGCAAAGATAATTCAAAAGTTTAAGTCCCACACATACGTTTTTTATTTTTTTTACGTTATTAAACATGTTTGATTAAGTGAAAGAATATGTTAGACTATATAAAAGGTGAGATTGTCGAATTAAATCCCGCATCGGTAGTTCTTGAAACGGGAGGGCTGGGTTATTTCATTCATATTTCCTTGAATACGTACAGTGCGCTTACGGCCTCGAAAGGTGTGAAGCTGTATGTGTATGAGATTATGCGTGAGGATGCCCACCTGCTGTTCGGATTTGTGGACAAGAAAGAACGGAACCTGTTCCTGCTGTTGATTTCGGTATCCGGGGTGGGCGCCAATACTGCCCGTATGGTACTTTCGTCGTTGTCGGCGTATGAATTGGAATCCATCATTGCGACGGGTAATGCAAATGCCCTCAAAACGATAAAAGGGATAGGCGGGAAAACGGCGGAACGGATCATTGTCGACCTGAAAGACAAGATAAAGTTTTCGGGAGACGCTACCCAGGGGGGACAAACGCCGGTTTTCGGGGCGGTGTCCGGAGAAGCTATCTCCGCTCTCGTCATGCTGGGGTTCAATCAGGCCGCTTCGCAGAAAGTGGTGGGCAAGATTGCGAAAGAAAATCCGCAGTTCACTGTTGAGGAAGTCATTAAGAATGCCCTAAAAATGCTTTGATGAGGAATTGGAGCAAATACATACTGATACTGTTGATTTCGCCGGTAATCGTCGGGATTTACCCGTTGAATGCCGACCGCTCCATCTCCAGTATGGAGAATCCGGAGGTCGTCCTGATCCCGGAAGATCCCCGGTTGCAGGACACGCTGGATATCCGGACGGGAAGCAGGGTCGATACGGCAAGAGTCCGGTATCCCGTCTCGAAAATAGCTCCGGAAGAATATGATGATCTTAAGCGGACGTATCCGGTCGATTTGCAGAATCCCCAATCGTTTGATAAAGAATTTTACTACGATCCGACTCTCAACCGCTACATCTACAGGGCGCAGGTTGGGGGGATGGAAATAACGACTCCCCTGATGCTGACTCCTGAGGAGTATCAGGAGTATTCCTTTCGAAAGAGTATGAGTTCGTATTTCAAGATGAAGAACCGGGAAGAGTTTGAGAAAGACGGAGAGAAAGAGGATGTCTTGTCCGGTTTTGATTTTAAGTTCGACCTGGGACCGGCGGAAAAGATCTTCGGGCCGGGAGGCGTGAAGTTAACCGCAGACGGAAGCGTCGATGTGAAAATGGCGATTACCCGGACTTCCAACGGGAATCCCACCTTGTCCGAAAGTCAGCGGAATCGTACCACGTTCGACTTCGATTCCCAGATCCAGGCCGGAGTCAATGCTACTGTCGGAGACCGGGTCGGGTTCGGATTGAATTACAATACGGAAAGTACGTTTGATATTGACTCTAAAAAACTCAAGCTGGGGTATGAAGGGAAAGAAGATGAGATCATAAAAGTTCTCGAAGCCGGGAATGTCAGTATGAATACTTCCAACTCGCTGATACGGGGAGGCGCTTCACTGTTTGGTATTAAAACGGAACTGCAGTTCGGGAAGTTCAATATCGGGGCTGTATTTTCCCAACAGGAAGCAGAATCGAACACCGTTTCGTCGCGGGGACAAGTACAAACTACCCCGTTTGAAATAAAGGCGGACGCCTACGAAGAAAACAGGCACTTCTTCCTGTCCCAGTATTTCCGGGATATATACGACCGGTCTATGAGGACTCTGCCCCAGCCTTCGTCCGGGATCAAGATCACGAAACTCGAAGTTTGGGTGACCAATAAGAACGCGGCTTTTGAGGAGGCGCGCAACATCGTGGCGTATTCCGATCTGGGCGAAAACACAAACCATATCAGTAACCCGGATTTCGTGCACATAAAGGAAAATGTACTCGTGCCGGGCAACAATACGAACGATCTGTACATGAACCTGGTACAGAACTATACGATGGCCAGGGACATCAATACGGTCAATCAGGCTTTCCAGTCCACACCGCTGGAAGGCGGGCGGGATTACGAAAAGATAGATAAGGCGCGCCGTCTGACCTCGAATGAATATTCTTTTAATTCCGACCTGGGATACATTTCTTTGACCGGGACGACGCTTCAGTCGGACGAAGTGCTGGCCGTCGCTTTTGAATACAAGAATGCCGGCGACGGCAAGTATTACCAGGTAGGGGAGTTTTCTTCCGACAATACGGCGAATACGGATGAGACCTTATACCTCAAGTTGCTGAAAGGCACGACCATGTCGCCCGATGCACCTTTCTGGGATTTAATGATGAAAAACGTGTATTCCCTCGGAGGTTTCGGTATTCAGCCGGAACGGTTCAAGTTAAACATTAAATATCAGAACGATACGACGGGTACCTATCTGAATTATATCCCGGAGGGAAATATAGCCAATCAGTTGTTGCTTCGTGTCATGAACCTGGATCGCCTCGATGCTACCGGAAATGCGAATCCCGACGGTTACTTCGATTATCAGGAAGGATATACGATCCAGGCGCAACAGGGTGTGATCATCTTTCCCGTAGTGGAACCTTTCGGGGAGCATCTGTGGAATAAAATCGGCGATGACGCCCTCGCGGAGAAATATGTGTTTCAGGAGTTGTACGACTCGACCCTGACCGTTGCGCGCCAGGTAGCAGAGAAGAATAAGTTTGTCCTGACCGGCGAGTATAAAGGTTCCGCGTCGTCTTCCGGGATCAGTATGGGCGGATCGATGGTCGCCCCGGGATCCGTGAGGGTAACTGCCAATGGCGTTGCCCTGATAGAGAATGTTCACTATACGGTAGATTATGCAACCGGTAATGTAACAGTTATTGATCCCGCCTATCAGAATGTAAACATAAAAGTAGAATCCGACAGTCATTCCGGATCTTCCGGCATGCAACGTAAAACCATGATGGGCTTGAATCTGAGTTATGACTTCAATCCCAATTTCTCGATTGGGGCTACTGTCATGCGATTGAGCGAAATGCCCCTGACGATGAAAGTGAATATGGGGGGAGAAGCCATCGCGAACACCATTTATGGCTTCAATTTCAATTACAGTACCCAATCGCAATGGCTCACCAATTTACTGGATAAATTGCCCTTTACGGAAGCAACAGCGCCGTCCCTGATCAGTCTCAGAGGTGAATTTGCCCAGCTGTTGCCCGGTCACTATGAAAGTGAATACGGCGGGAAATATTCGTACATCGATGATTTTGAGAACTCCGAAATGACGCTCGACTGGCGCACTCCATACAATTGGAATCTTGCCAGCACTCCGTATGGCGATTTGTTCCCGGAAGCCAAGCTGTCGAACGATGTGACCTATGGATACAACAGGGCATTACTGGCCTGGTATTATATCGACGGACTTTTTACCCGGTCTTCTACCATGACTCCGAATCACATAAGAAACGACAAGGAACAGTTGTCGAACCACTACGTGAGGGAAGTAAAAGAAACGGAGTTGTTCCCGAATCGTCGTCAGACCTATTCTACCGAAGCCACAATCCCGGTGTTTAACCTGTCATTCTATCCGAGAGAACGCGGCCCGTACAATCTGGATGCACGGGAAATAAATCCGGATGGTACACTGATGTATCCGGAAAAGCGCTGGGGAGGTATAACGAGGAGAATTGAATCCGGACAGACTGATTTTGAAGCGGCTAATATCGAAAACATTGAGTTCTGGCTGTTGGATCCTTTCATCTATGGATCCGGTTCTTCGGGAGGAGACCTGTATTTCAATCTGGGAGAAGTCTCGGAAGACGTATTGAAAGATGAAAGGAAATTCGCCGAGAACGGATTGCCGCTGGACGGCGATCCCAGTAAGGTCGATACCACGGTTTGGGGGGTTATCCCCAGGCAACAGGCTCTGAACTATGCTTTCGATAACAGTTCCGGAGCAAGGGAAATACAAGACGTCGGACTGAACGGCTTAAGTAAGGAAAATGAACGGATGCACCCGTCTTATGTGAAGTTCCTGAACGATTTGGAAGCCCGCTTAAGCCCCTCCATCTGGGATGCAATGTTGAGAGACCGGTTCTCCCCACGGAATTCCCCGTCGGGCGACCTGTATCACTTTTTCAGAGGTTCGGATTATGACGACGAGAACGCTTCTATCCTTGAGCGTTATAAAAGAGTGAATGGGACGGAAGGCAATTCGGTGGATTCCGATAATTCGGGAGAACGATACAATACCGCGGCAAAACTCGTTCCCGATGTCGAAGACTTGAATCAGGACAATACCCTGAATGAAAATGAGAAGTACTTCCAGTATAAAGTCTCCATACGTCCACAAGATATGGTCGTCGGCAGGAATTTCATTGCCGATAAGCGGGAAGCGCAGGTATTGCTTAAAAACGGGAGTACGGAAACAGTCAGCTGGTATCAGTTCAAGATACCCATCCGGGATCAGCAGGGCTATAAGAATATCGGTAATATAAGGGACTTTAAGACCATCCGGTTTGCCCGTATGTTTCTCACCAACTTTTCCGATTCGGTTATCTTACGTTTCGGGACACTGGAACTGGTGAGAGGAGAATGGCGGGGCTATCTTCGGGATCTTTCAAACCCCAATATGCCTACTTCGGGAACGGGTACACTGGTTACTTCCACGGTAAATATCGAGGAAAACTCCAAGAGAGAGCCTGTAAATTACGTGTTGCCTCCCGGAGTGAACCGGATACAGGATCCGTCTCAAATGCAAATGAACCAGCAAAACGAACAATCCCTGGCGCTCCGGGCTACCGATCTGGAATCGGGCGATTCCCGTGCAATATATAAGAATACATCTTATAATTTCAGACAGTATAAACGCATCCAGATGTTTGCACATGCCGAACGTCTCAAAGAAGATATGACTTCAGACCTTCGGGATGATGAGTTTTCCATCTTCCTGCGTCTGGGTTCCGACTATAAAAATAACTACTACGAATACGAGATCCCGTTGAAATTGACCCCTGCCGGCCAATACAGCCAGAACAGCAACTCCGACCGGGAAGTAGTCTGGCCGGAAACCAATATGTTCAATTTCCCGTTTGAAGTACTGACAAACCTCAAGCTGGAACGAAACCGGGAAAAACGCCAGGCCGGGTCTACCATTTCGTACCAGACCCCATTCTCAACAATGGATCCGGATAAACCCATGAATAAAGTAACAGTCGTCGGTAACCCTTCCGTAGCCGAAGTCAAGGTCGTAATGATCGGTATCCGTAATAACTCCATGCATACAAAGTCGGCGGAAGTCTGGATCAACGAGTTGCGTCTGACCGAATTTAACGAAGAAAACGGCTGGGCTGCCAACGGGAACCTGTTCATAGGCTTGTCGGATATAGGAACATTCAATTTCAAAGGAAGCAAAGAAACATCCGGATTCGGATCCCTCGACCAGGGTATCATGGAGCGGAATATCGACGATCATCACCAGTTCAGCATCATGACCGCCATCGACGCCGGAAGACTTTTTCCGGAAAAAGCCAAGATCAAGGCGCCTTTCCACTATGCCTACGAAGAAGATATTACCAGTCCCAAATACAATCCCCTGGATCAGGATATCTTACTCAAACAGGCGCTCGACGAAGTGAGTACCTCTGCAGAAAAAGACTCCATCAAATCGTTTGCCCAGACAAAAGCGATCACAAAAGAAATAGGGATCACCAGTTTCAATATAGACGTCAGAAGTAAAAACCCGATGCCGTACGACCCGGCGAACTTTACCCTGGGCTACGTCTTTACGGAACGCAACAGGCAGGATGCGACCACCACTTATGACAGGGAAACAATGACAACCGCAACATTGAACTACTCGTATTCTCCCATGATAAAGCCCGTCGAACCATTCAAAGGGATCAAGAGCAACTCCGGGGCGCTCAAGATTTTCAAGGACTTCGGATTTAGTTATCTTCCCAATGGTTTCGGATTTACTTCCAACATTACCAGGAACTATTACGAAGTTCAACTCCGGGACCTGAATAGCCCGGGAGAAAACCTGATAGACGCCTCCTTCAGGGAAGACTTTTACTGGAACCGTGGAGCAAACCTGAACTGGGATCTGACCAAGAACCTCAAGATGTCGATCACCACGGGAACAAAAGCAAGAATAGACGCCCCTCACGTCCAGGTAAATAAGAATTATAACCGGGACGATTATAACATGTGGAAAGATTCGGTGATCCAAAGCATCAAAGACCTGGGTACCCCCCTGAATTACAATCAGGTCTTTACCGCAGATTATACCATCCCGTTCAAATCAATTCCCGTGTTGAATTTTATAACAGGTACACTGTCCTACAATGCAACGTACAACTGGGAAAAAGGCGCTCAGATACAAGTAGAAGAAACAGAAGACAATTTTAACGTCGGGAATACAATACGGAATGAGCGCACAATGGGTCTCAACAACCTGATGATCAATTTCCTTCCTCTATATGAGAAATCTTCTTTCCTGAGTGAAGTGAACAAGAAATTTACATTCAAGAGGTTGGGAACCCCCGCTCCCAGAAGGACAACCGCAAGAGCGGGCAGAGGCGGCGCTCAGGATTCCACCGCAACGAAAAACCGGGGAAAGAAGCCCGTCGTAGAACGTAAGAAGTACGAAGCTGAAATCACATTGAATCCGGATTCGGGAACAATCGTGAACCATAACCTGAACAACAAACGCCTGAGATTGACCGCCCGGGGAGAAGACGGCAAACTGTACCAGCTGAAATTCAAGTCCATGGATAAGAATTCGATCCGGATAAAGAATGAAGACACGGTAAAACTGAAGCTTGCCATATCCCAACTCGCTCCGATAGAAGAAACAGCCTGGTATAAAGTTGCCCAGGTCGCCGCCCGTGGACTGATGATGGTGAGATCGGTAAATGTATCCTACAACATGTCGAATTCCAGTATTATCCCCAATTTCAGTCCCAATGTAGGCGACTTCCTGGGGCAGGGCAGTACCGCTTTCGGTAAAGCTCCCGGCTGGGATTATGCCTTTGGATTTTCCATCGATGAAGGATTCCTGGATAAAGCGGCGAGAAACGATTGGTTGTTGAATAATTCGACCTATATATCCCCTGCAATCTTTAATGAGAACGAAACATTCAGTGTCCGCGCCAGTTTGGAACCATTCACCGGATTCCGGCTCGATCTCAATGCCGACCGGGTCACCACCTCCCGGAGAGAGATAGATTTCATGAATTCAGGCTCTCCCGTATTGGGCGGTACCTATAACATTACGACCATCGCCATCGGTTCGGCATTTGAAAGCCCCAAATCGTCCGACGGGTATCGTTCAAAGACATTTGATAAGTTCATGGCAAACAGACAAGTCATTTATAACCGCCTGGAACATTATTATACGGGAACACAATACCCTTCCGATGGATTTATTGCCTCCTCCGTCTATGATGGAGCGGAATTTAATCCGAATAACGGAGACTTTACCATGAACTCGCAGGATGTTCTTATCCCGGCTTTCATTGCTGCGTATACCGGGAAAGATCCCAATAAGATCTCTCTCTCCCCATTTCCATCCCTCAGCCAGATATTGCCCAACTGGAAAGTGACTTATGACGGCCTCATGCAGATAGAATTCTTTAACAGGCATTTCAAGAGTTTTCTGATAACGCACCAGTACAACTGTAAATATGTGGTTGGAAACTATACCTCGCACGGAAGCTGGGTCGATCACACAAGTGGCTTGGGATACATACAAAGCCAGGCTTCAGGGCCGGTTCCGTCCTCTCCATACAGTATCTCCGCCGCCAGCATAACCGAAGCATTCAATCCGTTGATTGCCATTGACGGAACTTTCAGGAACAACATGACTCTTAAGTTCGGATTGAGGCGAACCCGTAACATAAATCTGAATGTGTCATCCAACCAGATCGTCGAAATCAATCAGGACAATGTGGATGTCGGTTTGGAATATAAGATTTCAGAGTTCAACAAGATAATGAAATTCAGGAAATCCGGAGGGAATAACTTCAGTAATGACCTCAAACTTTCAGGAATGGTCACTTTCCAACGCATGAGCAACCTGATCCGCCGGATACAAGATTCATACACCCAGGCTTCCGCAGGAGAGTCTCAGACAATGATCCGTCTGGCTGCCGATTATAACCTGAGCCGGGCCTTGACCATACAGGCCTTCTACGACCGTCAGGTTACAAGCCCGTTGGTAACAACTACGTCCTATCCGATGTCAAAATCGAGTTTCGGGATCAACATCAATCTGAGTTTGATGCAATAGGCAGGGTGGAAAATGAAAATGAATCAAAGATGTCTTGTGCCAGCTTTTCTGATCCGGGCAATTGAGATACCTCCTCACTCATTGATAACACTACGCGGTGTGTGATGCCATTGCTTTCCTGTATCAAATAGAAAGACCGGGATTTCGCCGTCACGTATTTTGTCTGAGATATTGCGTTTTCCACTGTTGTTAAAGTAAACCTTTTCTGTTTGCTTTTTTTACATGGAAGTTCTTTCCTGTCAATACTAGAGATGTATGAGTTAGTTCTGAGTCCGCGCATTAGTTTTTCGTCTGCTTCATTTACGGGAATTTGGGAGCCGTCTTTCATTTTGTGGCTCTCAATATATAAATTTATCCGTTCAAAGAAGTTGGTTTTCGTTTTAGGACTTCCCCACGACAAATAATAGACCCAGTATTTCCCTACATCCCTTCCTTTGGGTTCAAAAGTGTCTGGATTTTCCGTTTTATCGGAAGAGTTGTTATGCTCCCAATCCGAAGGAATGGTGAACGAATACATCTTATTGCTTATTTTCTTTTTTTCATAGTTCCCGTTATTTGTAAAAGAACACATGAAAATTAAAATAAACAAAGCTATAGCGGTTTTATTTTTTAAGTTTGGGTAAGTCATATACATAAAGTTCATCATCGTTAAACATATCAAGGGCATATATTTTATTGTGTTTTTCACTGATTGTCAACACGGAAACCCTCCTGTCGAATTGATAACAGGCGGTGGGATTACCGTCCCAGTCCCATACCTGCAACTCGTAAGATCCGGATATTTCCGGGCCATATCCTTCCGAATTCGCACAAAGCGCATAGATGTAATCTCCTATTGCCTGGGGCCTGCCTATATAATAGATAGGACGTTTGTTCATCTCCACTTCAAAATTTGTTGAACAAGGCTCTATTTGAACATTGATGTCGTGTAATAGCGTTACGGAAGAGTCATAGATTCTAAGTCGTTTAAACCGACTGTAAAAAGCGGCGAATTTTTGGCCTCCGGGATGAACAACACACACTTTCAGATAAGTAAAAAACAGCTGGCTGGGTTCCATAATTTCTGACGCGCCCCATTGAGGATAACTTCCTTTCTCGGTAACTGTTTTCGACTTTTTATTAAACAAAGTAAACTCGTTTTGTTTTGCTATTTCTCCAAACGTTAAATAAACGCTATCGGATAAAGGATAAAAGCCATTGGATAATTCTGGGGATTGAATCATCTTTTCCGAATGTACAACGGATAATTTATTGTCCTCAAATGCCACTGTCTTCAGGATAGCGCTCCCTAGTTCCAATACCTTGAATCCGGTTTCTGTGGATTGGAAACTCCGGGGATCTAACACTCCGAAATCGTTGGGGCCTTGCCCGCGCTCTCCAAAACTACCCAAATAAGAACAATCCGGAAGGCTGAAAATTGAAAACAATTGATTTTCCTTTTCTTTGTATATTAACAAATTAGAGTCTGTTGAGCAAATAGATAGCGGGATCAAAATGGGTTCGGGTATTTTATAAACCCTTGCATGCAATAGTTCTGTTTTCGGAAATTCCGTTACGATTTTCGTCTTTACCGTACTTTCCGAACAGGCGCAAAACAGTATAATTAGTGAAAATAAAACAATTGAGTGTTTCATAATACAATACAATAATTTTAATTTGACAAAGTTAACTATATGAAATTCAAGAAGGTGGCTTTTATTGGTTAATATTTATTAAAATGCATAGACCTAGTGTATGCGCAATTAAAATGGATGTTTGCAAAAATATCGAAAAAACAGTACATTTGCGGTAAATATAAACCCACAATGATTATGAAGCAATTTATTCTATTAATTACAACTTTATTTTTAAGCTCAGGACTGTTTGCCCAAAGTGAACAAACCCCTCAGGACGGATTTCAGTTTACTACGGTAAAAGAGAATCCGGTTACGTCAATAAAAAACCAGGCAAGTTCGGGTACTTGCTGGTGCTTTTCCGGTATAGCTCTTATAGAGAGTGAATTACTTCGTGCCGGAAAAGGAACTTACGATTTTTCAGAGATGTTCATCGTTCATAAAAACTATCAGGATAAAGCCATAAAATATGTCAGGATGCACGGTGAAACCAATTTTGCAGCAGGCGGATCCTTTGCAGATGTCATAGACGGTATCCGTGATTATGGCCTCGTTCCCGAAACCGAAATGGCCGGACTGAATTATGGAGAAACATCACACCGTCATGGAGAAATGGATCTGTTATTGCAATCGTATGTGGCTGCGGTGATCAAAAACAAAAACGGGAAATTATCTCCGGCTTGGTTTAACGGATATAAAGGAATTATAAACGCCTATCTTGGAGAATGTCCGGAAAAATTCACATACGATGGAAAAGAATATACTCCCCAATCATTTGCCCGGTCTCTGGAGATCAATCCCGACGATTATGTGTCCCTGACGTCGTTTACCCACCATCCTTTTTACTCGTCATTCCCGGTCGAAGTGCAGGATAACTGGCGTTGGGCCTTATCGTATAACCTCCCATTGGAAGAAATGATGGGAATAATTCATCATGCCATCGACGAAGGGCACTGTGTCGCCTGGGCCAGTGATGTGAGCGAAAAAGGCTTTTCCCGTAACGGGATTGCAGTAGTTCCCGATTTGGAAGCCCCGGAAGGCCCCGGATCCGATCAGGCTCATTGGTTGGGATTAACTCCCACCGAACGGGAAAAAGCCATCACCGACGCAGGAAAACCGGTTAAAGAATTGGATGTTACACAGGAAAAAAGACAAATAGCATTCGATAATTACCAAACGACAGACGATCATGGAATGTTGATCTACGGAACGGCAAAAGATCAGAACGGAACAATTTACTTTCTTGTGAAAAACTCATGGGGAGAGAAAAATAAATACAAAGGGACATGGTACGCTTCCGAAGCATTTGTGAAATACAAGACGCTCAACGTCGTTGTGCATAAAGATGCCTTGTCAAAAGAATTGAAGAAGAAATTGAATAAATAAGAAATAAACAGGGACACATGAACACAAAACAACAATTAATTGACGAACTGGTCAGGTTAGCCTTTGCTGAAGATATTGGCGATGGCGATCATACAACTTTGTGCAGTATTCCCGCAAGCGCTCAGGGAAAAGTACAATTGATTGTGAAAGAAAATGGCGTCCTGGCAGGTGTGGAGATCGCCAGACAAATTTTTCACATATTTGATCCCGAGTTGCAGATGAAAGTCCTGATCCAGGATGGCGCTGAAGTAAAATACGGAGATATCGCTTTTACAATCACCGGAAAAGTACAATCCTTGCTCCAAACAGAACGCCTGGTACTCAACGTGATGCAGCGTATGAGCGGTATTGCTACTATTACACGTAAATATGTCCGCCGGTTGGAAGGAACGAAAACAAAGATCCTTGATACCCGTAAGACGACTCCCGGAATGAGGGTGCTGGAAAAAGAAGCGGTTCGTATCGGTGGGGGAGAAAATCACCGCATCGGGCTTTTTGATATGATCTTGTTGAAAGATAATCACGTCGACTTTGCCGGAGGAATTGAAAATGCGATCAGAAGGGCGACAGAGTACTGCTGGGCTAATGATAAGCAGTTGAAAATAGAAATAGAAGTTCGTAATTTCGATGAGTTGAACGAAGTCCTGAAAGTCGGAGGGATTGACCGGATCATGTTGGACAATTTTAACACGGAAAATACAAAGAAAGCCGTAAGAATAGTCGGAGGCCGTTACGAGATCGAATCATCGGGGGGCATCACCTTTGATACTATCCGCGATTATGCCGAATGTGGTGTCGATTATATCTCGGTAGGAGCATTGACTCATTCCGTTAAAAGTATGGATATGAGCCTGAAAGCTTGTTGACAAAATAATATTATATGCCTGATTATATGCCTGAGCCGTCGGAGAATGATAATTCGACGGCTCTTGTTTGTACAATCTTTGAATAAGGCTTCACACTGTGAGTAAGCCAGATATTACCTCCAATAGTCGTTCCTTTTCCAATAGTTATTCTTCCCAGTATTGAAGAATTGGAATAAATCGTCACATGATCCTCTATGACCGGGTGTCGTGGAATATCCACCGGATTGCCGTCATCATCGAGTGCAAAGCTCTTGGCTCCCAAAGTCACACCCTGATACAGGCGCACATGGTTCCCTATGATGGAAGTTTGCCCGATCACAACGCCGGTTCCATGATCAATGCTGAAATATTCGCCGATCTGAGCCTGGGGGTGAATGTCAATACCGGTTTCCGCATGAGCAATTTCCGAAATGATCCTTGGTACCAAAGGAATACCCAGCGAAAGCATTTCATGCGCCACCCGGTGGTTGAGCAAGGCTTTCATTGCCGGATAACAGAAAATAATCTCGGAATAACTCTTGGCTGCCGGGTCTCCATCCATGATTGCTTTTACATCAGTAGACAGCAGGCGCTTGATCATCGGCAGTTTGTTGATGAATTCCAGACTTGTTTTTATGGCTCTCTCCTCAATCGTTTTTTCATTTTCCGGCTTTTCTTCCGAATCGAAGAAAAGAGCGTTTTTGACCTGAACGATCAACTGATTGTAAAGCTTTTCCAGGTTTACACCGGTATGATATTCCAGGGAGTTGAGATTTACCAAAGTACTTCCGAAATATCCGGGGAATAGAATCGTCCGGATAGTATCCATCACTTCCATCAAACCCTCAGTGGAGGGTAATTGTCTATCATATAGAGGAATGTAAGGATATGAAATATCATGATCGTTGCTCAGTGAAGCAACATTTTTTTGTATTGTTTGAAGTAAATCCATAATTCTAGGGTGTTAGCGGGTTATCCCAATATGGTCTGTACTTATAAAAAGCAGGAGAATATTTTTTAATTCCGACATAAATTTCGTGTTGTTTGGAGAACATACATTGGCTTGGAGATATTTCTCCGGGCATTACATTCTTATTCACCCATTCCTTTGTGCGAAGATCCAGTATCCACAATTGATTCCTGCCATCAACAACATATGCCTCTTCTTCAATTGCAGTCACAGCAGTAACGCCTCCTTCGGCCAGGTCGAAATTTTCAGGAACAGTAGTGAATACATCCCACCTCTCGGTCTTATATTGATATTCCCAGATCGTATTGTGAATTTTGAATGGACTGAGAGACATACCTAAACCAACAAAAACGCTTTCTCCGGAGGCAAAAGTAATACCTCCCATTATTGAAACGGGGAAAGGTTCCTTCTTTTTCCAATTGCCGATTCCGTCAATCAATTCGTACGCCCACACCTCATCCAGGATTTCATACCTGGGATATTCGGCGACCCGTCCGCCAATGATGTATCCCACATTATTTATACTGAAAGCCGGGGCATACTCCCTGGCTCTGTCCGGAAATTCCGGAAACAACGTGTTCCACTCATTTAGATTTGGCATGTAGTACTGAAAATCTTTCAGAGAAGTCCATTCTTTCACGCTCCTTCCAAATCCTACATATGCTCTATTACTGATGACAAAAGCCGACGGCGCTTTCCGGGCTTCTGCCAGGGAGTCCCTTTTAATCCAGGTTTCGGAGGTGGTATTGTATTCATAAACCGTACCCACGAAGCGGGAATTTTCATCTTCTCCGGCAGCCAAATAGAAGTTTTGTGAAATGGTAAATGTCGCGGGAGCCAACCGTCCTCCCTCAGGAAAAGCTTGAAGTACTTCCCAGATTAAAGGAGTTTGCAAAGCAACCGTTTCTCCATATGATATGCCGAAACTATTTCTCGCAAAAGCCCTGAAATAATAGGTTGCCGATCCGCTCATCTTATGGAGGATCGTATCGAAATGACTCACCATGCCGGAAATACGGTATGTCTTATCAATGTTATATGCCGGATTTTCGGACGTTAAGCTCCAGCAAATACCACATTCTTCAATGGGAGCAGCGCCTTCTGAAACTATGGCGCCGGGAAAGGTTGCACTTCCATCTGATATGTTCACGGCATTTTCTGTTTTGACTATGGGCGCTTCGGATTTTGTTCTGAAGACCAAAGTATCACTGTATCGCGTCCCTTTCGTGTTTTCGGCGTATGCCACAAAATAATAGTCGGTATAAGGAGTTAAGCCTTCTATCTCGTGTGAGATCCTGCCGGTTCCATTATCCTCCAAAGGTTTGGGAACTATATTTCTTCTTTCATTCAGATCACGATCAGATCCGTAGATAAATCCGCGGGAAATGATTTTATATCCGCTCGCAGATTCTATATTCGCTTTTATAACGGCGCTTTTGTACGTTATTTCGTTCGGGTCGGGAACTTCTGCTTTCAGCGTTGGCATATCTACATTCTGCCTTTCTTTAGGCATATTGACATCTTCCAGGCATGAAATTGCACAGAAAAGAATGAAGATGCAGAAAATATAGACTTTTTTCATATGTACATAATTCTTAAAATGAATATCCAACACCGACATATCCGTCAAAATCTTTGAAAGATACGGAATTAACTCCGCCCATAACGATCAGGTGTTTATGTTTGTACAAAACGCCGGCTTCCACAGCGATCCCCCGGTATGAACCCTGTGTATTATGGCACCAGACGGTGGATGCTTGTGTCCCGGTTTTTTTATCAAGTAAATTAACTTTATTGTATAAAGACCGGTTCCCGTATCCGCCTCCTGCGGAAAAAAACAGTTTCCCGGTGATGACAGGACACAAAACTTGTGCCGTAAACATCGTACTATGCCATTTATCATCCCGGGTAAAGTCGTATGAATACATTTCCGTATCAATATTCGGAATAATACTGTTGTTACAGTCATATTGGCTGTTGGGACGCTTTTGAACGCTTGTTTTGAATCCGGCCATTATTCCGAATTTGTCAAATATGCCTACATTCGCTCCCACCGGCATGGTAGGCGAAAATGTGTAAGTAAAGAACAAAGTATATTTCTTCGAAAATCTTAACGGAGGGATCGTATCTGTGTTTCGGGTCATTATCGGATAAACCGGCGAGTCGATTGCAGATCCACCCCGTTCGGGAATGACCGGCGACCCCATGATTGCGACGGCTTCTCTTTTCAACGAATCGGCTCTGACGGAATCTCTTTCACCGCCAATTCCTTCGTATAAATAATCTGCAAGTAAAGACATGGATAGATATGCCGTAGACTGCTCCTGGCTTTGGGATAATTTGTCAAGACATTCCCTGCACCGTTCAATGACTATTTTCAGGCTTCGTTGCATGCCGGGTTGGGTTCTCCAGATCTCCGTTAATTTTTGGATGCTATAGTAATCGTCACAATTACTGAGACTTTCGGAATAAATTGTTTTAGCCATCTGAAAATCACCTTCTTTCATCGCCTGATTACCCCTGCGGGCATAGTCAGAGTTAGATTGGCTGTACATGTTTGATAAGTACAAGCACGAGAATAGAAAGATAAAATAGAATTGCTTCATTCAGATGGTCTAAAAATCGTAAGTGTCTACTGGTCCCGTGATTAATCCTTCGGAAAATGAATAAATGTCATAGAGGCCGTCTGTCCTTTCAAATGCCCTGCTTTTGCCTCCATTGGCCGGTGAGGAGGAAACATATATACAGGGCACCCGTTCTTTCCAATCTCTCATGTCAACCATTCCGAATAATGATTTATCGGGCTTTTTTCTAATAACAATGGCAAAATTACTAATTTCTGTGATTACTTCATAACGATTACTTCTTTCTTCTATCTCAATCTTTTCTATTTCGTTGGTACATCGCTTAATATAATCGCTTGCATCTGTAGTTTTCTTATGTAGAAAAGCATTTTCAAATTCTTTTTTTGCTGCTTTGAAATCTTTTTTGTCATAAAAAGCAGTACCGGCATTGAAATGATCTTCGTATTTTTCCTGTTCGGGATCCCTGACCTGGGTTGTTTCGGGAACTTTCTCCTGATTTTGGGCGTCAATTTTCGAATTATCAATATCAATACCGGGATCATTATTTCCCTGATTTGTCGTGGAATCGATACTATTGTTCAGGAGCATTGCCGCCGTGCTAAGGTCGATCAAATTGTCAATTTGTTTCAATAGATCGTCGGTCTCTTTAGTATCTTTGTATTTTTTGGCCAGGATGATCTCCTTTTTTGCCTGGCTGAAATTTTGTTCATTCAATTGTTTTCTACCGGATTCCAGGTATTTTCTGTAATTTGATTCGTTCTCCTTATAATAACCGAGGCCTTTTGAAAATGAAAAGTTTCCACTCAGGGATAAAGAAGCAAATATTATAACAATCAGTAGTCCGATAAAAGAAGAGTAAGTTAAAATTTTCCTATTTCTTTTATTCTTCTTTTCTTTTGCCTCGTCTACGGAGTATATTTCAGTCTGGTCGTCCACATCATAAGGTTCTTCCTCCTTTTTAGGTGGATTTATCAATACCGTTTGATCGTCGTCCGCATTGTCTTTGGGCTGTTTCGGTAAGTTTACCTTATCTTTTTCCGGATCATATCCCAAGTCTGTGATCATTTCTATGATAGACTGATATCTATCATTAGCATGAAGTTCCATGGCTTTAAGGATCACTTTTTCCGTGTTTTCCGAAATTTCCGGATTCAACTCCTTGGGGTTTTGGAGTCCTTTCGTCGATCGCAGGATTGATTCGGTAGGAATTTCTCCGGTCAGCAAATAATACATGGTAGCTCCCAGGGCATAAACATCAGGGCATGGAGAGAATATCTGCATTCCTTCGCTGTCGTATTGCTCTATTGAGGCGAAACCCTTTGATGCAGCAATGATTGTAGTACTTGTCTCCTGTTGATACTGCGGGTCATAACGTTTGCTGATTCCAAAGTCGATTAATTTTGGTATCTTTCCATCCATCAGGATGTTGCTGGGTTTTACATCGAGGTGAAGAATGTTTTTTTCATGTATATATTGCAGCGCCTGACCAATTTTATAGATGACAGGCAATAATTTTTCTTCATTGAATGTTCCGGACTGTTCTACTTCTTTTTTCAGGGACTCTCCTGAAATAAACTCCATTATAGTATAAACAGTATTGTTTTGTTTGAATACCTCCAGTACTTTTACAACATTGGGATGGTGTAATTCGGCAAGGATACGGGCTTCTTTGATGATTTTTTCCTTGTACTTGTCAAAAATGATTTTACCGTTAGCCGAATTGGTTTCTACAAAATTGGTTTTTTCGTTACGAAGGCAATAATCTTTAAAAAAGTATTCTTTAATACATACGGAAGCTTGAGTAGGAATTTTGCCGAGAGGACCATGAACTTCAGTATTCCAGATACCCTTATAGGTCAGGCTAAACCCTCCATCTCCTATGACATTAAGAAGCTGGTATTTTCCGTTATGCAGTTGATATCCTTCTTTTAGATGCATTCCGATTTTGAATAAATGAAGTCAAAGGTACGGTTTTTACATGAAAGAGTAAAGAAATGAGAGGAAAAATTGCTTAAATGTTTTTGCATCCTGTACATCTTGTATTGGAATTAAAAAAGCGGAAAAATTGTCTCTTGCTTTTCCGGAGCACATTTCTTTTATTGTAGATAATTTAGATTCTGCACTTCTTTTTTCTGAAAGGATCTTGCAGATTTCATGATCGGAAATAGCCTCATTTATCCCATCGGTGGCCATGAGGAAGTTATCTCCGGGCTGAATGTCAACAATTTGTATGACATCTACTTCAACCGGATGCTCGGAACCTTGTATAGCCCTGTATATGACGTTTTTACGCGGGTGGTTCTTCGCTTCTTCTTCATTGATTATCCCTGATTTCAACCAGGAATTAACCAATGAATGGTCTTCCGTCCGGAAAATAATTTTATTTTCTCTTTCCTGATAGATACGGCTGTCTCCGGCATGAGTCAGGAATACTCCGTTAGGAGAAAAATAGATCAGGCATAGAGTTGTTGCCATTCCTTTCGCTTCCGGATTTTCCTTTACATATTCATCGAACCGGATCTCTGTGTAACGGATAGCCCGTTCAATGAAATCCGCATCAATATCGTTTTCAACATCGAGGAAAGTGTGAAAATAGGTTTGGATACTCTCACAAGCCAGGGAACTGGCGACCTCTCCTTTATTAGCGCCTCCCACGCCGTCACAGACGAGGAACAACCTGTCGTTGACGGATACATTTTCATTTTTAGGGTAAGTAGAGTCTTCGTTATTAGTTCTTTTTCCTATTTCGTTAATCGAAAATGGTTTCTGGATGCTAATGATCATAAATTGAAATTTTATAATAGTTAACCAAGATTTTATTCTTCGAACATCATCCGGGTTTGTCCTATTTGTATTTCGTCTTTATTTTTCAAGGCGACGACTTCTCCGGATTCGATGTAGTTACTATTATATAACGTGCGATTTTTGCTTTTGGTATCTGAAAGGAAATATTTATACTTTCCTTTTGAATCTTTTTTCACTTCGATAGACATATGACTGCGACTCATTAATTTGTCTCCGGTATCAACAGCGGTCGGATTGGTTGTTGCAGTCGATTTTCTGCCGATAATGTTGACGCCTTCGTTCAGGTGTATCGTTTGAGCGGGAGTCAACGGATTTTGGGCTACCTTCAGGCGCCCGGGAGACTGAGTCTCGACAGGCAGATTCAAAATGACGGTTTCCGAATCGTCCGGTTGTAATTTTTGGGTGATCAGGGAAACCGGGATTGGTTCCTTACATTGCGGACATCCGAACGTCTGGATTTGAGACGGAATTTTTGTTTCGTCTACTTTAAGTCCTACATGGCAGTGGGGGCATCGAATTGAAATCATATTTTATCTGTGTTATTATCTAAGTCAACAATGGTCGCATTAAAATCGTCATCAGTGAAACCGGAAACGATCACGTCATCATCAAGGCTGACAAAAGAATCGGTATTCACATTGACATCGATTGAGAAAAAATCATCATCTTCGTCTGCCGACATGTCAATCATTACGGCGTCCGACAGATCGGCATAAGTATTATCGATTGTTACAAAATCATAAACCGTATCACTTTTCTTATCCCTTTTTACACCGGTAATAAAAATGGCGGTACGATCACTGTCCTGCTTTGTACTCGATTTACTCTTCATCACTATTCCGATTTAGTTGTGGAGAGTTCGTTTTCCAGAGTTTCTTTCAGCAGTTTCAAAGGCTCTTTTGGCACAATAAGTTCCCTTGCTTTTCCATCTGCGGTAGAGAAAAGCAGTTTTGTTTTGGGAAGACTGATCTGAAGAACATGATTTTTGTTGATGATGAAACTTTTTCCTACTCTGGCCAGGACAGTGGAGTATGTGTTTATCTGTTTCTCCAAAATTTCCTCAATTTTCCCCAGATTGACTGCAAAAACAAACTGTATACCATTGGTTAACACCATTTTTGTATAGTTTCGTTCTGCTTCAAAATACAAAATGCGATCCATTTTGATCCTGACCAACTCATCTCGGGTTTTAAAAACCAGGTATTTATCCATGTGTTTTGCGTTTTACGTTATACGTTCTACGTTATACGTTTTACGTTGTGGCTTACGCACGACAAAACGTATAACGTATAACGTAAAACGTATAACTTATTTTATTCAATCGCCGCCTGTGCTGCTGCCAATCTTGCAATTGGTACACGGAACGGAGAGCAGCTTACATAGTCTAATCCTACTTTGTGGCAGAATTTAACGGAAGAAGGTTCTCCTCCGTGTTCTCCACAAATCCCGCACTTCAGGTTTGGACGGATCTCACGGCCTCTTTGAGTTGCCATTTCAACCAGTTGTCCGACTCCGTTTTGATCAAGTACGGCAAATGGGTCGTTTTTAAGGATTCCTTTGTCGATGTACATCGGGAGGAATTTGGCAACGTCGTCACGGCTATAACCGAAAGTCATCTGAGTCAGGTCATTTGTTCCGAAAGAGAAAAATTCCGCCGCAGTTGCAATCCTGTGGGCGGTCAGGGCGGCTCTTGGGATTTCAATCATTGTACCGATTTTGTAATCGATCGTTTCATTTCTTTCCGCAAATACTTGTTCCGCTGTTTTTTCGATGATTGCTTTTTGGGCAAGGAACTCATACAGAATACCGGTAAGAGGAACCATGATTTCGGGAGATGTAGCAACTCCTTGCTTTCTCAGATCCAGTGCAGCCTCAAGTATAGCGCGGGTTTGCATTTCTGTAATTTCAGGATAAAGATTACCCAAACGACAACCACGCAACCCTAACATTGGGTTTTGTTCCAAAAGTCCTTCTACACGGGCATGAATTTCTTCAAAAGGAACTCCCATGATCCTGGCCATTTCTTCCTGTCCTTTTTCATCGTGAGGAACGAATTCGTGCAAAGGAGGATCCAATAACCGGACAGTTACCGGCAGACCGGCCATTGCTTTGAATATTCCGGTAAAGTCTTCACGTTGCAACGGAAGCAATTTTGCCAATGCTTTGCGGCGTCCGTCCTCATCTTTAGCCAGGATCATCTCACGCATGGAGACGATTTTATCTCCTTCGAAGAACATGTGTTCCGTACGGCAAAGGCCAATGCCCTGAGCTCCGAAATCACGTGCGTTTTGCGCATCGTATGGAGTATCGGCGTTGGTACGGACTTTCAGTTTTGCATATTTATTGGTCAACTCCATCAGTTCGGTGAAGTCTTCGCTCAACTCAGGATGTCGAGTCTCAATCTTTCCTGCATAGACCAAACCGGTAGAACCGTTCAATGAGATCCAGTCGCCTTCTTTCAAAGCCTGACCATTGATGTTCATCGTTTTAGCCCTGTAGTCTATCTGTACGTTGTTTGCTGCGGAAACACAACATTTACCCATGCCACGGGCAACGACAGCAGCGTGAGACGTCATCCCTCCGCGAGCAGTCAGGATCCCTTCCGAAACGTTCATACCGCGTAAGTCTTCAGGAGAAGTTTCTATACGGCAGAGTACCACTTTTTCGCCTTTTTTGACCCATTCTTCAGCATCGTCGGCATGAAACACTACTTTTCCGGTTGCGGCGCCCGGAGATGCGGGTAAGCCTTTAGTGATGTGTTTTGCAGCGGCAAGAACTTCTTTTTTGAATACAGGGTGAAGCAATTCATCTAATTTTTCAGCTTCCTGGCGTTTCAAAACTGTTTTTTCGTCAATATATCCTTGTTTCAGCATGTCCATGGCAATCTTTACCATAGCCGCTCCTGTACGTTTACCGTTGCGGGTTTGCAATAACCACAATTTACTGTCCTGGATCGTAAACTCAAGGTCTTGCATATCTTTGAAATAATCTTCAAGTTTTTGTTGAGTTTCGATCAGGTCTTTTGCACAAGCAGGCATCACTTCTTCCAAAGATGGAAATTTTGCCGCACGATCGGCTTCGCTGATACCTTGTTGTTCTGCCCAGCGTTTGGATCCTTCGACGGTAATTTGCTGTGGAGTGCGGATCCCGGCTACAACGTCTTCTCCTTGAGCATTAACCAGGTATTCTCCGTTGAACAGGTCTTCTCCTGTGGCGGCATCGCGGGTGAAAGCGACTCCTGTGGCGGAAGTTTGCCCCATGTTTCCGTAAACCATCGCCTGTACGTTTACGGCAGTTCCCCATTCTTCAGGAATATGGTACATCTGGCGGTAAAGGATAGCCCGTTCATTCATCCAACTGTCGAACACGGCGCAGATAGCTCCCCAAAGTTGTTCCCAGGGACAAGTAGGAAAGTCTTTTCCTGTTTGTTTTTTTACGGCCGCTTTGAATTTTATGACCAATTCTTTCAGGTCTTCAACCGTCAGGTCGGTATCAAGTTCAACGCCACGGGCATGTTTAACTTCTTCCATGATTGCCTCGAACGGATCAATTTCGAGTTTTGATTCCGGTTTCATATTGAGGACGACGTCGCCATACATTTGTACGAAACGGCGATAAGAATCCCATGCAAAGCGGGCATTTCCTGATTTTTTAGCGATACCTTCAACCGCTTCGTCGTTCAGACCCAGGTTAAGAACGGTATCCATCATTCCGGGCATGGAAACGCGGGCTCCCGAACGAACGGAAACCAGACACGGATTATCTTTATCTCCAAATCCGGCGCCCATCAGTTGTTCGATGTGTGCAATTGCTTTTTCAACATCCGGCTTGATAAGTTCAATGACCTTATCTCTTCCAAGTTGATTGTATTCGGTACATACTTCGGTAGTAATTGTGAACCCCGGAGGGACAGGAACGCCGATCAGGTTCATTTCTGCAAGGTTGGCGCCTTTACCTCCCAGGAGATTTTTCATGTCGGCGCGGCCTTCGGCTTTACCGTTACCGAAGGAATAGACTCTTTTGTTGTCCATAATGCTTTTTGGTGTGATTGTTAATTTTATTAAGTTTTTTAAGAATTTCGCAAAATTAATAAATTCCGGGGATATAAACAAAAGTTGGAGTAAAAAAGCAAGGCAAACGCACGAAAAACCCCAGAGGGTGGGGTGTCAAAAACTAAAGGATAGAATGTCACATTTTTGACAGCCCGCCCGGAGGGCTTTAATAAGCGTTGCAACCTCTCAAGTGATATTTTTTTTCACCTCAGTTGAAGTATTTGTTTTTTAGATAAGCCCGTCAAATCAATAATATCGTCAACAGACATATTCT
>JAIRZF010000061.1 GCA_031267385.1 Dysgonamonadaceae bacterium
AAGGCGCCTACATGGTTCAGTACGATGGAAAGACCTACAAAGTGATCAGGAAGTAAGCGCTCTAATTCTTCGATTTTTTAAACACGGAGTGACACGGAGTTTATTTCACAGAGTGACACGGAGTTTTAAACTCAGTGTACTCCGTGAAATAAACTCCGTGTTAATTATTTTTTCTTGATCCTGATTTCTGATGAAAGGGGATATTTCAGATTTTCATATGAAGTAAGAAATACTTCAGCTGCTCCGATTCTCAGTTTTGCTTTCATTTTGATCGGGATCCTGTTCTGATCGTTACTGATCCAGATCTCCATCGCATTTTTTGCCGATTCAAAGGCCTCGTCCACAATATCAATTTCCAGTCTGAATGTATTGTATTTCAGGGTATTGCTTTTTTCAACGATTGATTGTCCTTTGTATCGAATTATGATGTTGATCACACGTTTTCCGACAAAAACCGAAAGGGTAGACAACTGATCCAGTTCAAGTGAATTGTAGTCCAGAGACCGGGCGAATGCAAAAATTCCGAGCAGATCGTATCCGGAAGCTTCTGATACCAAAGTAGTGTCGAGTTTTACCGTCGTTTTTGTTTCCCGTTTTATTCGTGCTTCTGTTTCCGGATCGCCCCTCTTCAGGAAAAATATTCGCTCCATGTAGTTGGTACTCCCCTCATTCACATGTCTTTTGTGATATACGGGAAATAAGTTCACATCTGAATAAGAATACAAGGTATCCCGTATTTTATAAATCTTGTCGAAAAATGAAGTTGTTTTAAAATCGAGGGCAGACAAGATTGCAGGTTGGTGATCGAAGTGGGCATTATCTATCCGGTAGCGTGCTGTCCCGGCTTTCATCATGACAATCCCGTATTTATAAGAAATATCATAATACAATTTCTCCCCGCTTTGGAAAGGCAGGTTTTGGGAGAATGAATCAACAGGAAAAAGACAACAACCGATAATCCATGCGATAAGAACTCTTCTCCAATCAGTTGAATTACCGGATTTGCGGTCTTCCGGGCCCCTGAATTGTTGAATTTCCCCGATTTTGTATATTATTGTTATCTCTGACATTGTTGTTTGTGTTAGTATTTTCCGGTTTTTTGGCTTTCTTTTCTTTCGGTTTATTTTTTGTTATTTCCAATGGTTTTTGTTTTTCCACGGGAACATCAGTTACGTTCCAGGGTTGTTCCAATTCAAAATTTTGTCTAATATCAAAAAAACCGGGATAGTAATAGACCGTTTCAGGATAACGTTTTTCGTTATAATGGCCGGTTGTCCATTTACCGTCGCCATCAGCATCTTCTATATAACGTAAATAATACTTTCCTGGTTTGATATTAATAAAAATTAACTCTCCATCTATTATTTTTGATTGTCGGACAACTTTTTCGCCGGCATCAAGCAATTCGCCGAATCCGTCGTACCGGTTACCACTGATCCCTACGTAAAGGAATCCATAATCGGAATTTTGTTTGAATTTAAATTGGGATTCCATTTTATTATTCCATTTGCCGTAAAGACTGTATACGGAAGCGGAGTCGATTGTTATCCGGTATTCTTTTTCGTAGGACCATTTCTGATTGATGACAAACATTCGTGGATTGAGGCTGTCTTGTACGATTGGAAATTCGACGGTTTCCCACAAGGTATCTACTTTCTGTTCGAATCTTATATTCTTGAGATCGATACCCGGAACCGGTTCTGAAAAGGTAACTTTCAATGTATCAAAGACATCGATTGTGCCATGAGCAGAAAAATCAACATTGAGGAATTCTATTTTTTCGGCGTCTTTTTTATTTTTCTTTTTTTCGGTTTTTTTCCTCAAAATCATGTTAAAAGTATCTGTTGCATGTACAAGTTGGTTCAAGGTATCGCTTTTAAGATAGGCTACTTCAATTGTCAGGCTGTCGGTATTATACGAAAGGGAATCTTTCATCCACAGAGTGATTGTTTTACCGCCGTCCGAATATTCCGGAATAGCCCAATCATCAGATCCTTTTTCCTGGTTCAGGATCGTGAAAACCGGATTCAATTCTTTGGTCGAGTTGAATTTGAATGTCATTGAGTAGTCCGATCGTGTAGGACGGGAAAGAAATTGTCGTTCAAAATCTTCTTTGAATAGAAATAATTTAATATCGTCCGGGGTGAAACGGGTATAATTTATTTCCCGGATCGTATCAATTGTAATACTATCCTGCCAGGTTGTATCCATGCGCATAGCCGGTTCGAAAGAAGGGATAAAAACGCTGTCAATGAAAGCAAGATCTTCTCCCGGTTGATCGAAAGTATAATCATGATTTAAATCTTTCAGGGCAAAAACCTTGTAAGATCCCGGAGCGACATTCCGAATATTGAATTTTCCCAGTTCGTTTGTTTTTGTAGTTCTTAAGAAAGCTGTTTTTGTGAAAGCCGTGTCATTCAGGTTATTGTGAAGTCCGACCAGGATACCGGGCATAGGTTCCAGGTCTTCTGCATTGAGCAATAAACCTCCTATCACCAGGGAATCCACTATTTCTCCTGTTGAAAATGCGAATGAAAAATTTTCCAGGACGTTTTTTTCGTTGTTATCAACAATTGCATCCGTAAAATCGAAAGTATAAGTAGTATTGGGAAGCAAAGAATCTTTCAATTCTACTGTAATTTTTTTACCTACAGCCTGTATGACAGGATTTTTTTTCTGTGGGGGAGTGATAATCACTTTTTCTCCCGGTTTTTCAAGAGCAATCAATTCATCGAATAATATTTCAATTTTATTTCCGTGGAAGTTGATTGCATTGGGTTCCGGTTTACTGCTTATATAATGCGGAGGCGTGAAATCGTCCGGGCCACCCATGGGCGTACCCGGTCTGCCGCAAGCGTAAACGAGAAACAAAAAAAATGTTGCGAGTATGGATAGTAATACAATATGTTTTAAAAACCTCATAATCAAATAATCATATAACCGACAAAAGTAGCGATTTTTTCACATCTTTGACAAGAGTTTATGTCCGATACGGCAAAAAATACACTTCTTTTTATCACAATATTCATTTTTTAACTGAATTAATGCTTGTGAATCAGCGGCATTTCCAATTTCCAGCCCTGTATTTTTGAATGAGTAGGTTATAGCATTTTTTTCCGGAGGGATAGAAGATAACAATTTTATTCCTTTTTCAACCAACTGATTTTGTTGTTTCTTTTTTCCATAAGCAATCATGAGGGGAGTTATCGTATTGATTACGATAAGGTTGACAGCAGATAGCCCCAGTCGTTTTTTTTTCTTTACGGATTGTTTTTCAAAATGATAATGACTTAGCCAATAATCGGGAATTTCCACATCAAAAGAGGGGTAGATATCTTTTATTTCTTCGACTTGCAGCATTTTCGAAAACAGAGTTTCAATTGAGCGTGAAAATGTTGCCAGTTGTGAAATTTTAATATGTGGGAAATTATTTGGTCTTATCCGTAAACTTTTAAACAAATGATGTTCCAGATTCCGTAACTGATATTTGTTTTTAAGGAAGATGTATTCTTTTTTCAGGGAAATGAAATACGGGTCATTGATATCTTCTTCCAGTAATCCGGTTTGTCCGAAGAACAGAGCCTCTACCTGTAACGCGGAATCCTTGTGTTTCAGGATGTATTTCAGAGGCAAGGATTTTGCCAGTCGTTCGAAGGCGTCGTTATTGATTCCAAAACCGAAATTGCGTGCCAGGGTGACATAAAATACTTCGTTCCAATCTCCGGAATAGTCGTTGAGCAGAGTTTCGATATCTTGTGTTTTTCGTTGAAGACGTTCAAGGAGCAGTGCATTTTTCCAGTCCGAGAGATAGATTTCCTGAATCTCCCGGATTCGGTCTTTGCAAGGAACTGCAGTTTCCTGTTTTAGCAGGTATTCGTAATTTTCTTTGATTTTATCAGGAATTTTGAGAATTAATTGTGGAATAGTTCGTCCGCTCAGGTCCGATATACATTTCTGATTTTCAGTTTCAATAACATGGAGAATAACCGAATTGTAGGCTTTGTCCCGGTCATGTTTATGATGAAACCAATCGGAAGAGTTCGTATGAATTTCCACATTTCCGGCCCACAAACGATCATTGATTTTAATTTTAGCGTTGAAAAAATCCGGTCCGGCATTGGTGTTGTGTAATCCGGGATCAATTATTTCGACGGATTCGCCGGTCGTTGTTTTTAAGGGAGACAATTGATACAACCTATGTTTCCAAATGTAGTGCAGTAAGGTTTCCATATAGGGTAAATTTATTTGGTTTTAGTTATCAAGTGGCAAAGGTAGTAAATTAATTTTTCAAACGCCAAAGAGTTTGAAACATAAAATAAACTTTTGATGCGATTGCCCTGTTATTCTTTTGAAGTTCATTTGAAAGGAGAAAAAATTTGATATATCTTTGTAAATCATTAAAAGTTTTATGTATAAAAAGTTTAAAATTAGTTTTATTGGTAGTTATTTCAACGCTCATCTGCGGGTGTAGCTCACAAGAAAATTCACGACCTCTACAGTCTTATCCCTTAAAGTTAAGATTTCAGGATACGTCGGGGAATGATAAAGTGAAAGGAATTGCTTGTCTGGAAGATGGGATTGAGGTAGGAGGTAACTTGTACAAGTTAATTGTTTCGTACACGGAATCGGAAAAAGAAGTTCATAATATGACGTTAAAAGTGCAGAGAGAAGACGATTATGAGTGTTTGGTATTTTCCAAGGGTCTGCATCCGAATTGTATTGTCGGCATGATAACGTATAAGTTGACATGTTCTTACGTATTTGGAGATAATGAGGAACATACGATTATTTCTCATTGGGAAAAGTATGATAAATATTTAAATTCCTGTTCCCGGATCGTGATAGATGGTAAAGAGTTTCCTGTCACGGAAGAGTATCCCGAACAGAAAGGATTCGGATATATGGCTCAGATAATACTGTAAAATTGATAAAGAATTACTTGTAAATACGGATTCGATAAAACGCTACTGAGGTTGTTTTGTTATTTAAATTAGGTAAAAATGAGGTTTTTTATTAAATGTAGAGACGCAATGCATTGCATCTCTACATGCGTCTCTGCATCCCCCGTTGTCTTACGGTCTTTTAAAAACTCCGTGTTACTCCGTGACATAAACTCCGTGTTAAACCGGGGCATCGACCTCCCTCTAACTTCCTCTAACTTCCTCTAATTCCATTTAACTCCCTCCTCCATGCCGACGAGTAAATCTCCTGTTTCCCCGGTTTTTACTCTTTTGCCTTGGAATACTCTAAAATTTCATCTAATTTTGCACTTTAATTTTTCAAATCTGTTTTTATGAGCAAAGCATTTAATAGGACGCTGATCACTTCGGCATTACCGTACGCCAATGGTCCTGTACACATTGGGCATTTGGCCGGAGTTTATGTCCCTGCCGATATTTATGCACGTTATCTTCGTCTCAAAGGAGAGGATGTTTTATTTATCGGAGGATCTGACGAGCATGGTGTACCTATTGCTTTGAAAGCGAAAGCAGAAGGAGTCAGCCCTCAGGATGTAGTAGATAAATTTCATTATATCATCAAAAAATCTTTTGAGGATTTCGGAATTTCGTTCGATATTTATTCCCGTACGACTTCGGAAACTCATTATAAGACGGCTTCTGATTTTTTTCGTAAGTTGTATGATAAAGGAGAATTTGTGGAAAAAACATCGGAGCAATACTACGACGAGGAGGCAAAACAATTTCTGGCCGACCGTTACATCACGGGAAAATGTCCGCACTGCGGAAATGAAAAGGCCTATGGCGATCAATGTGAATCCTGTGGAACGTCTTTGAGTCCGCTCGACTTGATAAATCCCAAATCGGCGATCAGCGGGAGTGTTCCGGTACTAAAAGAAACAAAACACTGGTATTTGCCGTTGGATAAGCATGAAACCTGGTTAAAAAAATGGATTCTGGAAGATCATAAAGAATGGAAGACCAATGTATACGGGCAATGTAAATCCTGGCTGGACATGGGATTGCAGCCCCGCGCCGTAAGCCGTGATCTGGATTGGGGAGTGCCTGTCCCGATAGAAGGGGCGGAAGGGAAAGTTCTTTATGTCTGGTTTGATGCCCCCATCGGTTACATTTCGAATACGATTGAACTGACTCCGGATTGGGAAAAGTGGTGGAAGCAGGAAGATACAAAACTGCTCCATTTCATTGGAAAAGACAATATTGTGTTCCATTGCATTGTATTTCCTGCGATGTTAAAAGCCGAAGGAAGCTTTATTTTGCCGGAGAATGTTCCTGCAAATGAGTTCCTGAATCTTGAAGGAGACAAAATTTCAACATCGCGCAATTGGGCGGTTTGGTTGCACGAATATCTGGAAGATTTTCCCGGAAAGCAGGATGTATTACGTTACGTCCTGACGGCAAATGCTCCGGAGACAAAAGATAATGATTTTACGTGGAAAGATTTCCAGGCAAGGAACAACAATGAGTTAGTTGCTGTTTTAGGAAATTTCGTGAATCGTGCAATGGTTCTGACTCACAACTATTTTGAAGGAAAAATTCCGGTTTGCGGAGTTCTTACGGATTATGATAAAGAAACGCTGAAAGAATTTACTGCAATCAAAGCGGAACTTGAAAACTACCTTCAGAATTATCGTTTTCGGGAGGCGTTAAAGGAAGCCATGAATCTGTCCCGTGTCGGAAATAAATATTTGGCGGATACGGAACCCTGGAAATTAGCAAAAACCGACATGGGGCGTACTGCTACTATTCTGAATATCAGCATGCAGATCACAGCTAATCTGGCTATTGTGTTTGAACCTTTTTTGCCTGTTTCGTCGAAAAAAATAAAAGGATTGATTAATAAATCCGACTTTAAGTGGTCGCAGTTCGGACAAATTGATCTGTTGGAAGCCGGCCATGAATTAAATCCTGCAGAACTGTTGTTTGAAAAGATTGAAGATGAAACGATAGAACGTCAGGTACAAAAACTGCTGGATACAAAAAAAGCCAATGAATTGAGAGAGCATCAGACTAATCCGCAAAAGGCCAATGTTGTTTTTGATGACTTTACAAAGTTGGATATCCGTGTCGGAAGAGTGCTTGAGTGTCAAAAGGTACCTAAAGCCGATAAATTGTTACAATTCAAAATTGATGACGGATTGGGAGGTCGTACAATTCTTTCCGGTATGGCTGAATATTATGCTCCGGAAGAATTGATTGGGAAACAGATTTGTTTCATTGCGAACCTGGAGCCTCGAAAAATACGTGGAATTGAATCGCAAGGGATGATCTTATCCGCTCAAAATGTCGATGGAAGCCTGTTCGTTGTGCAGCCCTCGAAAGAAGTTCTTCCGGGAAGCGAAGTACTTTAAGACGTTATACGTTTTACGTTATACGTTTTACGTTCTTGTCGTGCGTATGTTCAGGTTGTGTGTAAACTCAATACCGAGTCTATGATATCCCGGTTGTTGCTTAGTCGGGGAATTTTGTGTTGTCCTCCTAATTTTCCTCTTGATTCGAGCCAGTCGTAAAACAGATTTGGACGGGCGATAGTGATTTCCGGCATTTCCAAAGTCATATTTTTGTAACGTTTAGCTTCGTAATCCGTGTTTAATCCTTTCAGGGCATTATCAAGTTCCAGGGCAAACTGATCCATCGAGTGGGGGAGAGTGATAAATTCGATCAGCCACTGATGCCGTCCTTTGAATTCGGCGGACATATAAACGGGGGCAGCTGTATATTCATGTATTTTGCCGCCGGTTTTCTCACATGCTTTCAGGATCGCTCTTTCTGCATTATCCACCATCAGTTCTTCACCGAAAGCATTGATGAAATTGCGTGTCCTCCCCGTAACGATGATTTTGAAAGGCTTTTTACCGGTAAACATGACTGTATCACCTATCTTATATCTCCACAAACCGTTACTGCTACTCATGACGATAGCATAATTGCGTCCTGTTTCAACGGCTTCCAGAGGATAAACTTCCGGATTATCGGAATTTAATTCTTCGATTGGAATAAATTCAAAGAAAATGCCATAATCCAACAGCAATAGCATTGCCGGATCGTTGAAGTCGTTTTGAATGGAAAAGAACCCTTCAGAAGCGTTGTACGTCTCCATATAACGCATTTGGGGAGATGGTATCAGCGTTTTATATTGTTTTTCATAAGGTTTGAAACTAACCCCTCCATGAAAAAACACTTCAAGGTCAGGCCATATATCCGTAAGATATTGTTTTCCGGTATATTCCAGCGCCTTTTTAATCAGGACAAGGAACCAGGAAGGGACTCCGGATAAACTTGTGATGTTCTTATTAACGGTATGTTTGCATATTTTCTCCAGTTTGGATTCCCATTCATCCATCAGAATAATTTTCTTTGACGGTGTACGGTATAAATTGGCAAGAGGATTGATATTTTGTATCAGAATGGCTGAAAGATCCCCTTTTCCCACAAACTTATTGTAGGGCATGGGTTTGTGGCTACCTCCCAGAACGAGCGCTTTTCCACCAAAAAGTTTGCTTTCCGGGACATTATTCAGATAGGTGGAAACAACGTCTTTTCCACCCCGGTAGTGGCATTTCTGCAAACAACTTGGACTTACCGGAATAAATTTGCTTTTGTCGTTTGTTGTTCCTGACGATTGGGCAAACCAGCATATTTTTTCCGGCCACAAGATATTATTTTCTCCTTCCATCATCCTGCGGATATAGGGTTGGATGTCTTCATAATCGCTAACAGGTACACGGGAAACAAAATCATTGTAGTTATGGATTTCGTTGTATCTGTATTTCCGTCCCCATTCGGTGTTTTTTGCTTTTTCAATCAGATATTTAAATTGCTCTGATTGCACCACTTCCGGGTATTGCTCAAACCGGGCAATACCTTTCAGACGTGAAGCAAATAGTTGAAGTGCAATTTTCTCAGATAACATTCCGATTGGAAATTAATGTGACAAAAATACAGTTTTGATTTCAGATTTCAAAATGAAGAATATTAGTCTTAAGGCAAACGCATTGAAATTCCACATATAAAGACTCCCGTCGAAGAGTCGATAGATATTGAATTTTAATGCGTTGATCCTAAATAATTAACAATTGAATATTTGTTGATTATAAAATATTACTATCTTTGCATCCTTAGGATGATTTATTTCTATTTGTTTTAATGTGCTTTGATCCTTGATCAGTGATAAGACAATATAACCCGCTTTAATATTTTTATTGAATTGATCGAGGAACGCTAATCCAAGAAAATCAACAGTTTAGACTACTACTATGGAAATCATTAGGTTGGATGGAGAAGATCAACGGCTTTATTATCTGGTGGCTCATTTAGTGATGAATGAAGAAGTACTGAAGTATAATCTCAATTATCCTTATAGAACTTCTTCCGGTCATTGTTGGTTTATTGCTGTTGACGAAGGCAGTACACTCGGATTTATTCCTGTGGAACTGAAAGAAGGAAAGGCTATAATAAACAACTATTATGTCGCAGATGATGATAGTAAAGTTTTTTCAATGTTGTTGCAAGAAATTGTTTTGACACTCCAATTTGATTTCGAAATGGAATCGGTAACGCAGTTGCGTCATATAAGTGATTTTGAACAAAATGGCTTTTCTATTGTATACTATTGGAAGAGATATGTAAAAATGAAAGTATTCGGAAATGGAAAAGAACGTTTATGAATTGACAATGTCCAGGATAAAACTCCTCTTTAACGAATTTGATAATATTTATATTTCTTTTTCCGGTGGTAAAGATAGCAGTGTGATGCTAAACCTTTGCATACGACACATCAGGGAAAATAATCTGATGGTGAAAATTGGAGTTTTCCATCTGGATTATGAAGTTCAGTACAACGAAACTCTCCGGTATCTCGATCGCACATTCCGGGAAAATTCCGACATTCTTGAAATATATCGTATTTGTGTCCCGTTTAAAGTAAGTACCTGTACCTCGATGTATCAGACTTTTTGGCGTCCCTGGGATGATCTGTGTGAGGATATTTGGGTACGGAAAATGCCTTCGGGGAGTTATACAAAAGAGGATTTCCCTTTTTATGACAAGGAGCTATGGGATTACGATTTCCAGGTTCTTTTTGCCCAGTGGTATCACCGGTTGAAACAAGCGAAGAGAACCTGTTGCATGGTTGGCATCCGGACACAGGAAAGTTATCACCGTTGGAGGGTGATATATGGTAATAAAAGATGTTACATGTATCGCAATTTGAAATGGACAAAGGAATTATCGGAAAATATCTATAATGCATATGTGATGTACGATTGGTTAACAACGGATATTTGGACGGCAAACGGTCGCTTCGGATGGGATTACAATCGTCTGTACGACCTTTATTATCAGGCTGGAGTCCCTTTGGAGAAGCAACGGGTAGCCAGTCCGTTTATATCTGCGGCGCAGGAAAGTCTATCGCTTTATCGCGCCATCGACCCCGATATGTGGGGTAAAATGATATGTCGTGTAAATGGAGTCAATTTCACGGCCATTTATGGCAATACAAGCGCTGTGGCGAGGTATAAGGTCACTCTTCCGAAAGGTCACACCTGGGAAAGTTACATGAATTTCCTTTTGTCTACCCTGCCTGAAGAAATACGGCTGAATTACCTGAAGAAACTATCCGTAAGTGTAAATTTCTGGCGTAATAAAGGCGGTTGTTTGTCTATGGATACAATTAAAAAACTACAGGATTGTGGAATTGAGATTGCTGTAGTGAACCAATCGAATTATAGAACAACCAAGTCTGCCGTGAAGATGGAATATCAGGATGATATAAATATGTCGGATTTCAAGAGTTTGCCTACTTTCAAGCGAATATGTGTTTGTATTCTCAAAAATGATCATTTGTGCAAATACATGGGATTTGCCATGACAAGAAAAGAGATTGAGAACAGGGAGAGGGTTATGAATTTTTATCAAAATATATACACATGAACCATCTCTCGAAATATTTAAGTCCGGTTTATAATATAAAACCAATTCCGATAGAAAAGATACGCGCCAATGCGTATAATCCGAATGTCGTGGCGCCTCCGGAAATGAGCCTTCTCGAATTGTCTATCTGGGAAGACGGTTATACAATGCCGTGTGTATGTTATTATTTCCCTGAAGAAGATATGTATGAACTTGTGGATGGATATCATCGGTATCTGGTAATGAAAACGTCGAAGCGTATTTGCGAACGGGAAGGAGGACTTTTACCTGTAACTGTAATAGACAAGGATCTGTCGAATCGCATGGCTTCCACAATAAGACATAACCGGGCTCGCGGAGTTCATAGCATTGAATTGATGACCAATATCATAACCGAACTTAAGAAAGCAGGGATGAGCGATCCCTGGATCATGAAAAATATCGGAATCGATAAGGATGAACTGCTTCGCCTGAAGCAGGTTTCGGGTTTGGCAGAGCTATTTGCAAACAAGGATTTTAGCGTCCCGGACAGATAGTTTTCTTATCATCTTCTGAAACGGCAGAAAATACTTAATGGCAGGTTTCGTCCGGCATTATCAGAAAGATACAATTCGCCGTATTCCCTGTTTTCAGGAGAAGAAAAATAGCCTGAAATCAAATTATCTGCAATCAATGAGGAGAATCCCATGGAGTACAGGTTCAGGACACAGAACGAATGTTGAGGTTCCAGTAAATGGCTGCAAGCCTCCATTAATTCTGCAATTTGATCTTCGAGTACCCATTTTTCTCCGTCCGGGCCACGTCCATAAGAAGGAGGATCCAAAATGATCCCTTCGTATTTTTTTTCTCGTCTGACCTCTCGTTTCACAAATTTCAGGGCGTCTTCCAACACCCAGCGGATGTTTTCGAGTGAGGACGCTTCCATGTTTTGGCGAGACCAGTTAAGTACCTGTTTGACCGAGTCTACATGCGACACATCGGCTCCGGCGGCTTTTGCGGCCAGGGAAGCTCCTCCGGTGTAAGCGAACAAGTTTAAAACGCAGGGAGTTTTTACCGGGATTCCGGTGACGGCGTCAAAGATATAGTTCCAGTTTTCCGATTGTTCGGGAAAAATGCCGACATGTTTGAATGAGGTCAAACCTAAACGAAAATGGAGTTTCATGGATTTATAATTGTATGAAATAAGCCATTGTTCCGGCATGTGTTTTTTCAACAGCCATTCTCCCTTTTCATTCCCGTCGGACGCCGTATCCCTGTTTTTTTCTTTTTTGAAGTAAGCATCGGCCTGGGTTTCCCATTCTTTTTCAGGCAGATCCTTTTTCCAGACCGCCTGAGGTTCCGGACGGCGAAGGGTGTATTTACCAAATCGTTCGAGTTTTTCGAAATTACCGGAGTCTATTAATTGGTAATCATTCCAGTGTTGGGGAGTTAATAGTTGCATCTGTTTTGTATTTTTATGCAAGATAACATAAAATTCCCGATTTAGAAAAAAATATTGTAAGTTTGCATGGAATCCATAAATGATTTTCAAAATGGGAATAAAAGGCCTCTTCAAAAATGCTCCGTTTTCCAGCCGGTTGGTTGTGTTTTTTGCTGTTTTTTTACTGAGTTTCATTATTGTATCCGTTCCGGTTTCGATGATCACACGCCAGGATGCGGCTTCTTTGCGGATAATGTTTGTTGTCAATCATTTGGGGATATTTGTTTTTTCGGCGGTATTTTCGGCGTATTTATTCAGCGATGATGTGGGAACGTATCTGAAAGTAAGAACCGGTATTTCCCGGAAAGTTGTGATTTATGTTATTCTGAGCATGTTGGTTGCGCTTCCCTTTTTGAATCTGACGATTCAACTCAATGAGGCGATGAAACTTCCGGAATGGATGAAACCTTTGGAAGATTGGATGATCGTATCGGAAAGGGAAGCAAAACAGCTTACTGATATTGTACTGGATACCGGCAATTGGATGGATTTGATTGCGAATCTTCTGATCATAGGTTTACTTGCCGCCGTTGGGGAAGAATTGTTATTCCGGGGAGTCCTGCAAAATATTTTCGGAAGTAAATTAACAAACAAACATGTTGTCATCTGGTTGACGGCAATTCTGTTCAGCGCCATTCACCTGCAATTTTACGGATTTATTCCGCGCATGCTGATGGGAGCGTATTTCGGATATTTATTGTACTATACGCGAAGTCTCTGGGCGCCTGTATTGGCTCATTTTACAAATAACGCTTTCGTAGTCCTGGTTTCGTACGGGTACCGGGACGCTTCCGGTCCGGAAGATCCGAATGTCATCGGAACTGTCGGCCACGGCTGGTGGCTGGCATTGATATCGCTGGTTTTATGGGCCTGTTTCTTTTGTAAGATCGTAAGAAAAGTAAGACCGTAAGACGTGTAAGAAGACCGTAAGATGGTAAGACCGTAAGAAAAGAGGAAATCTCTTTATCTTACGGTCTTACATGTCTTACGGTCTTACGTGTCTTCTTTACGGTACGTTGACGTTGCCTGGAGGCGTTCCGGCCTCCCATCCGTTAACTGTAATCAACGTATCAAATAAAACCGAGTTCAGTGTCAGGACGAAAGTGTAGACGTATTGCCTACCGGGGAGCCAGGTTACGGCCGGCAGATTCGCTTGAATGGTGTAGGGTATCGTTTCACCTCCTGTAGTTATGGTATAGGACAGTTCGGCAATGATATTTCCCAGTTCAGTCGCCTGCGGGATAAGCATCAGGTAGTTTCCGTTGTCAATAACGGAGGCAGACGAGTTGTTGAGCTGTATGGTTGCTGACGTGAGGATATCATCGTTTCCGGACATATACGTGGAGCCTGTCGTCCAGATGCCTCCTATCGAGTTGTCTGTTGCAAACGTATAAGTGCCGGTGTTTTTGATTTTATCTGCAGGGTATTTGACTGTCAATTTGGTGACCTTTACTGTTGCTGTGCTGTATTCAGCTGCCAGTTTGGCGCTGAATCCGATCTTCGACAAAATGTGGTCAAACTCAAATTTTACTTTGCCGGCGTTCGTGTTGAAATTCTGGTCGGGCAGCATGTCCGCCACAAGGTCTATCTGGTTGGTCGATAAAGCCTGAGTGGTGAACGAAATTGTAGGATTCCTGGTATCACCGGTTCCGGCTTGTCCCGCTGCGACTATATCGCTGGTTTTCGGAGCATAGCCGAAGAAAGTGACTTTCCCGTAATTACTTGTATCGTATTTACCCGGCCAGTATTTCACGGGAGTGTAAGACCAACTGCTGGTCTCCCATGTCACTGCCACTCCTCTGCTATCCGGACCCAACATAAAATTCGCGTTTGCTTCATGTGCATAGCTTGCCCACGCTGTAGCGTCTGTTTTCCATGCCAGCACATTGAATCCTGTGGCTTGTAAAGCGGTTAGATTCGTTATCGACGTCCGTAATGCGGAATTGCCGACATAGGGGCTGAAACTGAGGGCAAGTTCTTCTCCTGTTGTGTCGGCCGTAAAAATCACTTCTTCGGTTGAGCACGAAGCGAAAGTCATTGCGGCTATTGCAGCAATCATCCATAATTTACCTGTACGTTTAGTCATCTTGTTTTTCATTTTGTGTCATTATAATATATTAATAAATTGTATTTGTTATCAATCCACCGGCATAGGGAGGTCGATGATTTCACCCCAGTCGTTCACATCGGGGTCGAATCCGCCGCCGTCGGAGAAGTCCACTTCGGGCACTTCGGGCAGTGTGACGGGATCGTGCATTACCGGTGGTAACGACAGGTTTCCTCCGCCCAGTGTTATCAGGAGATTCAATCCGGTTGCCGCATCGTTGCTGCCGGAACTGACAACTCCTCCCGTCACGTCGATACTGTATGTCGCGTGCTCGTTGTTACGCAGCAGGATGTCGAGCAGCAGCCTGTTATTTGTTTCGCCGAATTGCAGGGGATTATAAGTCATGCCCGGCAGTCCGAAGGTTAGAAATGACCGGCTCATGGTACCGTCGGTTTGGCTGTCGGGATAAAACGTGCGGTTGTTCAGGGTGAATGCATGATTCGCCGGTTCGTTGCCGGTCTTGCCGGTGGCGAGGAATATGCTGTTTGCCATTCCGGTGACGACGCCGCTGTGTCCTCCCGGTGCGCTATAGTTCAGGCCGCGGAAATGTACTGTAATGTTGATCTGCGAAACCAGTCGCCGGGGCGTGAAGGTGATGAGGGTTTCTTCCTTCCGGTCGATCATCCTTCCGGTAATTTCCAGCAGGTCCAGATGGTCGGCGGCAAGCACGTTGGGCGGGGTGATGAACGACAGGTCTTCGTCTGCTCGCAGCCGGGCTGCGGCGTTTCCTTCAGGTGTTTCGTCGTAGGCGTATGCCTCGAATGTCCGGTACCGGTCTGTGCCGCGGAACCGGATGTGATCCTGGTCGTTTATCGCGCCGTTAAACACGAGTATGCTGTACTGTCCGATCGGCAGGTCGACTGTCAGTTCCATCCTGTTGGTCAGTTCCGGCCGCCCGCCCAGAGCGGGTGTTCCGTCGGATGCATTGAAGATCCAGATACTTGCATTTTCGGGGTTGATACCTGCCTTGCTCCAGTCGATTTTGACCTTGACGGCCAGGGTTTTTTCCCAGTTTTCGCCGAGGTCGATCAGGTCGCGGCGGTCGTCGCAACTCCAGAGACCCAAGCAAACGGACAGGAGGAGAAGATAGGATTTGACAGTCATTTCAGGCCTCCTTTCTTTTTTGTTTTCTTATGAAGCGTCCAGGAGAGCGCCACTTTGATTTTGAGTGGAACCAGTGCGCTGTACCGTTTTTCGGGACCGTATTTGATCAGGTCGCGCTGTATGGCGTCGTTGTGGTGTGATTCCATCACCTGGTATTTCCGGTAGTCCATCGTAAAAAATCCTGCGCCGAGGGCGTATTCGAGGTTCAGGCTGCGCCCGATGCGGTGGGTATATCCGGCGCTGAGTCCGGTCATGATGTAAAATTCGCCCTGTGCGCCGTGATCGCCTTTGAGTTGGAAATCGTAGAATCCGCCTCCGGCAAATGCGCCGAGGAACCAGCCGTTGAGGGCGGGTTTGTTTTCCCGGTTTCCCGGCCAATAGCGGGTTTCGAGTTCTGCGGCTTCGATCTGCCAGCAGAACGACCAGTCTTTTTTGAGCCACCAGCCGCGCATGAATCCGGCGCTGATGCTCCAGCGGTTGCCGACCGGGACTTCGAGTTCGATGTTCGGCGTGAGGGCGAGGTCGTAGAGGAGGTTGGTTTTTACGGCCAGGACGTTTTTTAGCGTATCGTTCTGCGCCTGTACATTTCCGGTGCAGAGTGCGATTATCAATAGCATCAGCGCGGGGAT
>JAIRZF010000146.1 GCA_031267385.1 Dysgonamonadaceae bacterium
TCCCGAAGCCTGTCAACCACGCGCCTTTTATATCGCTTGGCGGTGCGGACGGATATGTGGAGTTCTTCGGCAATTGACTCATAGGATTGATTTTCCATACGGCGCATCTCAAATACCCGGCGATAAGGTTCAGGAAGTTTGGCAAGCGCCTGATCGAGCAACTCATGAAGCTCTTTCAGGAGGAAGAACTCATTGTTCTCGTTTTCATTGCCGGACGACTGGTTTTCGATGATAAATTCATGGTATTGACGGGCAAAACCTTCTCTTTTCAAATAATTGAGGCAATGGTTACGTACAGCAGTGAGTAAATAATTACGTACGGATCCGGTGATTTGCAACGCTTTCCTGTTTTCCCAAAGGTGAACAAATATCTCTTGTACAATATCTTCACAGGCAAATGGACTATCAATATATTTTTTGGCATAACCCAACAAAGGCGGGTAAAAAAGCATAAATAACTGTTCATATGCTTTCTCATCATCAAGGAATACAATGTTCCATAATAGCTGATCTAACTCTGAAGTATGCATGACAGGTTCATTACCCATAATATATATGATGAGGCAAAGATATATGTTTTTGAAGAAAGTTTTAAAAAACAGATAAATATTTGGCACTTTTTTGAAGAAAGATTGTCTTTTATATATGAACGGACAATATTTTGAAAATCTCATCGCTCAGGCGCTGTCCATCGACAAGAAAATTCGTGAAATGGAATCGTGCGATACGCAGGAAGCATTCCGGCAAGTCCTCCATATCCTGCAGAAACGCCGGAAACGAGTCGCTTTTCGCCGTATGCTGTTGCGTGTGGCTGCCATGCTGGCTTCACCGTTGTTGCTAACTTCCGCTGTATTCGGGTACATGGCTTTCCTGAAACCGGCAGACAAAGCGGTGTATGCTGAAGTTACGGCCGCTCCCGGTTCCATTGTCAATCTTGAGTTACCCGACCGGTCGAAAGTATGGCTCAATGCAGGTTCTACCCTGCGCTACCCTGATACTTTCAAAGGAGATAAGCGTGAAGTGACGCTATCCGGAGAGGGTTATTTTGAAGTTCGCTCCGACGAGGAACATCCTTTCTGTGTCGCAACCGTCGCCGGCGTTAAGGTGACGGCACACGGTACACGCTTCAATGTAAGTACGGAAGACGATATTGTCCGGGCCATCCTTGCGGAAGGAAAAATAAGCATGTTTACGGCAGACTGTCCGCCAATAGAGCTACAACCCGGCGAGCAGGCCATATATGACGGGGCGACCGGCAAACTCTCTGTCGGTGGCGTCAACCTCTATGAGAAATTGGCATGGAAAGACGGGAAAATCGTCTTCCGCAACGCCCACCTGAGCGAAGTTTTCCGGCAATTGAGCCGCCGTTACAACGTAGACATTGTCCTGCACGATGAATACCGGCAATCGGAAAATTACAGCGCGCGTGTAACTTTTACCAATGAAACCATACAACAAATATTTACTTACCTGGAGGTCGCGGCTCCCATAGAATGGAAGATCAGTCGTCAGGAACAGTATGAAGATTCGACGCTGGTAAAGCAACGGATTGACGTATGGTTAAAGAAGAAGCAGGTAAAGAAACAATTATCAAACCACTAAAATCAAATTAGCCTATGGAGAATCTTAAATCGAGAAACTAAAAAAACAGGGATAAGCGGGCACTTACCCCTGTCGTGAAAAATCAATCATTTTGGAAGCAGTCGCTCCAAATGCAGTAATGACTAAAATTCAATGCAAAAGTATGAAAAAACAGCGAATATTTGGGCGTAAGGTCCGGTATTATTTAAAAATCAGTCGAAGAGTGAGAGTTTGTATCCTATTATTGCTGATCGGCGTATGCCAACTCAGCGCAGAAAGCATTTACGCACAAACCGTATCTCTCTCATTTGCCTTAAAAAATACAACGATAGAAGGCATTTTGGATAGAATAGAGCAGGAGACGGAATTTTCCTTTTTAGTAGTGGATAAATCAATTGATCTGAACAAAAAGATTGATCATATCCAGGCGAACCACGAGAGCATTAATCCGGTTTTGGACAGGCTTTTCAAAAACACGGACATCGATTATCGCATCATCGACCGGCAAATCGTATTGATGTCGGCCGCTATGACAGCTGTGTTGCCGGATGTTTCCCAACAGGCCGGACGCACCGTCAGAGGTACGGTCAAAGATCCGGCAGGCGATGAAATTATCGGAGCCGGTGTGCAGGAAAAAGGCACGAAAAACATCACAACCACCGACGTGAACGGTAATTTCAGCTTGAGGGTCGATGACGATGCCGTCATACAAATTTCTTTCCTGGGCTATGTCACTCAGGAAATACCCGTAAAAGGGAAATCCGACATTCAGGTAGTGATGCAGGAAGACTTGCAATACCTGGACGAAGTCGTTGTAGTAGGTTACGGCGTCCAGAAAAGAGTAAACCTGACTGGAGCCATCACCAACGTGAAAACCAATGATCTGACGGCTATTCCGACCGCCAATCTGTCAAATGCTTTGGCAGGCCGTGCACCCGGTGTGACGATTGTCGGAAATTCGGGACTTCTCGGCTCTACCAGTACTATTCGTATGCGTGGCGGTTTTGGCGAACCGCTGTTTGTTATCGACGGCGTACTCTCCAACAAGGAAGCTTTCGATGCTTTGGAAGCTACTGAAATAGAACAGATGAGTTTCCTGAAAGATGCGGCCACGTCTTCTGTTTATGGTACTGCCGCCGGTAATGGCGTCGTATTGGTCACTACCAAAACGGGCGATGTGCAGATTATCAAGCCTAAGTTCAATTATCAGGGGACTTATTCATTCAGCAATCCCACTCAACCTCTGTTCACAGACCTGTTCACTGCTACCGATGAACTGATCTATCAGAATCGTGTTGCAGAGTTTGGCGGACGGGCTTTGCCCAACGGGGAAAACGAGTTCGCTTATTTTGAAAACCGCGATTACAATGTCAACGATTACATCTGGCAAAATCCCTGGAACATGAAACATTCCCTGAGCGTGACCGGCGGTAGCGACAAATTCAAATATTACATCATGGCGGGTTACATGCAGGAAGAAGGTTCGTATATCAACCTGGAAAATGAAAAGTACAATGTCCGTTCTAATCTGACCGCCCAGTTGTCCACGGCAATATCGGTCAACCTCAACCTGTCGGCCTATCAAACCAACGGCAATCGTTTCTACTGGACGGGATCCCCGGATGACAGCCAGGATGTGTACGACTTTTACCGTTGTACTTTCAATGCGACAAGGACACTGCCTTTTTATTCGTATGAAGATGGAACGCCTGCTACTGTGAGAACCGACTATCCGATACGTCCCGAAATCGGATCCTGGACGGGATGGAATCCTGTGGATCAGGTTATCGGCGACCGGTACATCAAAACCCGGAAGCGCAACATGAACGGTACTCTGACTTTTAATATCGACCTGAAAGCACTCACGCCGGGATTATCGACAAAAGTGCTGTTCAATTACACCGGCGACGATTATATGCGCAAGAAATTCATGACGGAACAAAAAAACTACATCTTCCAGCGCGCCGACCCGGCTGGGAACCGTTTCTTGCCTGCACCGCTCGATAAAACGAAGTACAGTATTTTTAATTTCAATACGAACGAACATTTGCAATACGGCATGAGAACTTTGTGGAGCGAACAGTTCAACTGGTTCCTCAATTACGACCGGACATTCGGCGAACACGGCCTGTCGGGCATGGTTGTCTTTGAACAGGCTACCAACAGCGGCGAATTTGTCTTCATCGAAGCGAAAGAACCGCTGACCTACATCGACCAGATGTTTGCTTTTTCGGACGATGTGGAAAACAGGGATGGCTATGCGGAGGAATACGTCGGCGCTCATTTGTCGTGGATCGGCCGTTTCAACTACAACTACGCTCAGAAGTATATCGCCGAGTTTTCTTTCCGTTACGACGGGAATACTCTGTTTGCTCCCGGCCGCCGCTGGGGATTCTTCCCTTCTGTTTCGGCCGCATGGCGCATTGAGCAGGAAAACTTTATGGAATCCACTCGCGCATGGCTGAGCAACCTGAAGTTGCGCTTGTCTTACGGTACGGCGGGAAATGACCTGAACGTGAGCAACAATCCTATCACGCCATTTTCCTATTTACCGAAATATACGGGAGGAACGTCTTATATCTTCGGCTCGGAATACATGCAGGGCATTAAACCGGGAACCGTCCCGAATCCTGATATTACCTGGGCTACTTCGACTACTTATAATATAGGTCTCGACCCCGGTTTCCTGGAGGGTCGTTTGCAAGCCGGTTTTGACGTTTTCTACCGGACGGAAGAGAATATTCTCGGCGCAAGAACTGCTACTTTACCCAGTACTTACGGACAGACTCTGGCTCCGGAGAATTACGCCAAACGTTCCTGGCGGGGAGGGGAAGTCACGCTCAACTGGCGGAATAAAGCTGCCGGAGGTAAGGTCGAATATTCGGTATATGCCAATATGGGATATGCTAAAGACCGGTGGGACATACTGGACGAATCTGCCATTTACAAGACCGGCAACTTGCAGGATCTGTCGCAGGTGGGATATTCCAGCGGCCGTCAGACGGGATTGATCGCGGTCGGCCTGCTCCGTACGCCGGAACAGATCGAAGAAATCAATGCGAAGAACAGGGAACTGTTCGGGAAGAACCTCATACAATACGGTCGTGAGCTGTACCTGGGCGGGATACTTTTCAAAGATACGCGGGGGGATGGTTATTCGCTTGGCGCGGACGGGAAAATTGACGGCAACGACGGATACAATCTGTTGTCCGACAATGCAACGCCACGTATCAACTACGGTTTCGGGGGTGAAGTTTCCTGGAACGGCATTACCCTGTCTGCTCATTTTCAGGGAGTAGGGCCTTACGATAAATTTGTGTCGGGCTACGACGCCGGTATTTATCAACACGGAGGTGCAAACCGTCCTTATTTCCCGATCTGGACAAGTCCCGATGTATGGACGCCCGACAATACGGATGGTAAATATCCGCGCGTCGTGGGATCCGGCTGGTACGAATCGGGTGTGGGTAAAACGACGTTCTGGCAAAGAAACGGCGCTTACATCCGCCTCAAAAACCTGAATGTGGGGTATAAGATCCCGAAAACCATACTGGGACATCTTGGACTGACGGATGCGCAGGTCTTCTTCAACGGCGCCAACCTGTTCGCTTTCTCCGAACTCTCCGAGTTTTACATGGATCCGGAACAGGCTTACTACGATTCGTATCCTCTGATGAAGACGTTTACATTCGGGTTAAATGTATCATTCTAACTGTTTTTAATAAGATTTACACATGAAAAAATATAGTTTTATTATAACCTGTCTCCTCGTATCTTTCCTTTCGGGATGCGACACGCTGGACATCAGGAATTTGTCGGATTACGACGCTGACGCCGTGTGGAACGACGAGACGCTGGCCACCGCTTATGTGACCAATCTTTATGCCCACAACACAGCTGCCGGCGAAGCTTTATTCTCCAATTGGAACCAGTCCTTGGATCAAAACTCGGAACAGGTTACCGGTATGCCGTTCTATGCAAATGTGATCACCATCAGCGGAAGCAACTATAAGCGATGGAATTACAGTTCGATTCGTCTGATCAACGAAGGTATTTATTATCTTGAACAGAGCAGTCTCCCGGACATTACCAGGAAGTCGCTCATGGCGCAAATGCTGTTTATGCGTGCGTATGTTTATTTTGAAATGGTCGTATATCATGGCGGTATTCCTTATATCAGAACGCCACAAGATAAGAATACGGACGATTTGTATGTGAAGCGGAACTCAACCGCCGAATGTTTCGATTTCCTGATTCAGGATTTGGATGATGCCATCAATGGCGGCCTGCCGGACAAGATTGCACCGAGCTCTCCGGATTACGGACGTATCGATCGGGTTTTTGCAAAAGCGTTCAAAGCCAAAGTCCTGCTTTATAAAGCCTCCCCGCAGTTCAATCCGGTTCATCCGTACAACAATGCTTATTGGAACGAAGTGTACACGGTTGCAAAGGAAGCCTACGAATTTGCAAAGGCGCACGGCAGCGATCTTACTCCGAAGTATGAAGATATTTTCCTGAAAGAAAAGGGAGCAGAAGTACTGTTTGCCGTTATCAATGAGTATCCGAATAAAACGGGAGCCTGGGACTGGTACCTTCGCCCGCAATCCCTCAGTACGGGGACTATCTATCGTGGGCCGACCTGGGATATGGTCAAGGCGTTCCTGATGGCCGACGGTAAGAAATTCAACGATCCGGACGGCAAGTATTATGTGAGCTCGGAAGAGGAGTTTATGCAGTGTTTCTGGAAAAACCGCGAACCCCGGTTCTACAGTTCTGTTTTGTGTTCGGGACAGGAACTTCCCGTTGCAGGCAGGCCTGAAGGTTATCGCCAGTATACGGCTCTGGGACTGACTGAAGATGATGCGGACGGCTACGGCGTCAATCCCAATTCGGGAGGGGCGACTACGACCAAGAACGATGTCATGTCCGGATTCTATGTCCGGAAAGCGCTGGACTTGTCACTGACTCCCGACATCACTGCTCAATACAGCGTGGATTGCATCAAGATGCGTTTTGCCGAACTGATGTTGATTTACGCGGAAGCGGCCAACGAAACCGGTCATTCTGATGTGACGACGGAAATGCTGAAAGAGATCCGTCGCAGGGCGGGAGTCGAAGCCGGGGACGGAAACTACGGGCTTCCGGCAGCGCCGACGCGTGAACAACTGCGCCGGTTCATCCTCGATGAACGCAACATCGAGTTTTGCTTTGAAGGTCATCGTTTCTGGGACTTGCGGCGCACCCGCAACCTGGAAGTATTGTACGGCCTGCAAAAGTTCGGCCTCGAAAGTATTGCTATCGACAGGAACAATGGCGGCAGAGATATGCCTATCAATGAGGCGAAAGAAAAGGCGAAGAGGTATGAACTGACTCCCGACGATTTCCGGTATGTAAAACAAATCGTGCCGTACACCCCGGCTGCGGAGAAAACGTTTGTCGTTGACGATAAGTTCTATTTCTTCCCGCTTCAACAGGTTGTCCTGGACGAGAATCCGAATCTGGAACAGAACAATAACTGGGGTGGGACATTTAATCCGGCGCTGGAATAAAGACCGTAAGACACGTAAGACATGTAAGACACGTAAGACATGTAAGACATGTAAGACACGTAAGATGGTAAGATGGTGAGACTGTGTAGCTCTGTGTAGCTCTGTGTAATTTGTAACACAGAGTTACACGGAGGAGGCACAGAGAATCACAGAGATTTATGCCTGACAGCACTCACAATTCCGTAAAAGTAAGAACATATTCCGAATTGACCACGTAATGAATGAGGAATTCTGTTTTCCGGCAAGTACGACTTTCGAAAGAGGAAAACGTACTCAAGACTCTAGTTTCAGGCTCAAAAGGGCATATATGTAATTGTTCGTTGAATATCACGTTTTCTTCGCCTAAAGCCTTGAACATGGTTTCCTTGGCCGACCAATGCAACAGCAGATGAATCAATTCTTCTTTTTCCGAGATATAATCATTCTCGCTTTTACTTAAAAAACGATTCCGGATACGCATAACTTGACTCGTAATTTGCTCTATATCAATACCAACAGGATGCGTAGGATTCAGAATGACGGCAACATAACCGGATGTATGGCTTATACTAATATGAAAAGAATCATCTTTTAAAAACGGTTTTCCGGAAGCATCGTATCCCACCTCTTTTTCTTCTCCCAATAAATCTTTCAAAAGAAGCCGTACAGTCAACCATTCTTTTTTACGTTTTTCCAGTTTAATTTGTTCAATGACAGGAAAATAAAGCTCCTTTTTCTCCAGTCTCGACAACAATTCTTCTGAAGTTCCGGTTATTTCCCGCACTCCCCAAATCGTATCCGGATATGTTGCCTGCTTATTCACAGTACCACCTGAAACCGGTTACGATCTCTTTTATATCATTTCTGATGTACTCTCTAACGGGAGCAATGGAATCCTGATTCGGGATCACATTAAAATATAACGATCCTCTGAAAAAATAATGTACACTATCCGTAATGACGAATTGGAGTGGAGATGCTACATTTCCGTCAATATCGTAAACCAAAGCATAAATTTTATTCTCCGGATCAGAATATGCTTTTTCAAAAATCCCGTCTGCTTTAATTACATGCACATAAGCAAACCTACGACTATCTTCACTGGCTTTTATCAAATCATTCCTGGATTTAACAGGCAAAAAGCTACAATGTATCCGTGCATTCAACGAAGGATAAACGATATTAAACCGTTCCCCGTCGGTTGTGTCGGGAACTATTTCGATCATGGCTTTTTGCTGGATATTAAATGAAAAATGAGAAGAAGAATCCACATACTGCCGGTAAACAGGCTCCTCCAATCCTATCCTGAAATATCCGGAAGGCTTGGGAGAATAATCTCCCGAACAGGAACAAATAAAAAGACAAAGGATAAAAAACGACAAATATTTCATTCCGGAAGATTTTCTTTTTGCAACAAAGGCTGTTCCACAAAAAATTTAACCTTAACAATCCGGTTCTTATCCATTTCAAGTATCTTGAAAGAATATTGCTCAAAAGAGACCACCTCATCACATTCAGGGAAATCTCCCCTGATTTCAAGAACCAGTCCGGCCAATGTGTCGGAGTCTCCCCTCAGTTTTTCGAATTTTTTCTCCTCCAAACCTGTGACCCTGAAAAAATCCGTCAGTAATATTTTGGCGTCAAAAACATAAGACCCATCTGCCAACTCAATGAATTTGGCGTCATCATCATCGTATTCATCATTGATTTCCCCGACAATCTCTTCCAGAATATCTTCCATGGTGACCATCCCGGAAGTCCCTCCGAACTCATCCACGACTATAGCCAAATGAATTTTATTGGTACGGAATTCCTCTAATAAATCATCAATTTTCTTTTTTTCCGGAACAAAAAAGACCGGACGGATCAAATTTTGCCAACGAAAACTATCCGGCTTACTGAGGTGGGGCAATAAATCCTTGATGTACAAAATACCTTTTATATTATCCTTACTCCCGGAAAAAACAGGGATCCGGGAATAACCTATCTCTACTATATATTTGATTACGTTACTAAAAGTCTGCCTTATATCAATATCTGCAATATCAATACGTGGAGTCATGATTTCACCGGCAGTTTTATTGTACAGCTTAATAATTCCCTCCAACATTTCCTTTTCTTCGGTTATTTCTTCTGAAGTAAGTTCCAACGCTTTGGACAGATCATCGACGGAAACATCACTTAATCTTTTCTTGAGGGAACGATTCGCAATGTTGGTCGACTTCACCAGAATTCCCGAAAACGGTCTGGTCATCCGTTCCAATTTATGAATAACGGGAGTTGTGCGCCGTACCACTTTCAAGGTGCAGTTCCGTGTACAAATCCTGGGGATTATTTCTCCGGATAACAGAAGAATAACCGTTAGAATAATTGTTTCAAGTATAAGTCCCAAAGCAAAAACAGGAGAAAAATCAATTATCCGGTTAATTGCGTATGTAAAGAGAATAACAACGCTTATTTTCACAAAGTTATTCCAGATCAGGATTGTTGCAAGAAGATAATCGGAACGGCTCAACAGGTCCCGGATCATTTCATTTACACCTCCATTGCTGTCTTCTAGACTATTCTTATCGGAAGAGGAAAGGGCAAAAAAGGCTATTTCAGAAGCAGATATGAAACTTGAGAAGCAAAGCAGCAACAAAGCAACAACAAAAGCAATAACAGATCCTGTCGTCACAGATAATACTTGAACTCCATCAAAAAGATTAAATAAAAACGAATCTGCTTCCAAAATAGACTAATTTAATTCAACAATCAAAACGGCAGATTGTCGCTGGAATTGTCACCTGCCAAAGGTGGATTCTCCTGAGGAGCCAGTTTAGACTGATTTTCGGGAGCCCCTCCGGTTTGTGCCGACGACGCCGGGGATGGAGCCGATTGCCCTTCCGGTTTCCGGTCAAGCAGTTCCATATTGTCTCCCCAAATCTCAGTGATGTAACGCTTATTTCCCGCTGCATCATCATACGTACGGGTACGTATTCTCCCTTCAATAAAGATTTTGGATCCTTTACGTACATACTTCTCTGCGATTTCGGCTAAACCTCTCCACAACACAACATTGTGCCACTCGGTGCGATCAGGTACCTGAGTCCCATTCGCCGCCATGTAGCCTCTCTCTGTTGTGGCCAAAGAAAAATTGGCAACAGCCCCTCCATTATCAAAATACCTCACTTCGGGGTCTTTACCCACGTTTCCGATTAAAAACACTTTGTTTACTGACATAAAATAAAAAATTAAAGTTAAGATTCGGTTCAAAGTTAAAAATTTTCTTTGAAATTCCAAACAATTCAAATGATTTTATTTTTATTATGAATAAAAAGACCCTTCCAGGTAGATCTCCATCAACCGGTGAGTCGGATAAGTATCTATCGTATTCTCCGGGATCCGGATCAGAGAATCAGAAGCGCCGGAAAGGGTTTGACACAAAAAATCAGCGTCTACAGTGACCTCATAAAAACTTGCAAATAATCTTCTGTGAGATAAAATATGTTTTTTATTTTCCAGAACCAGCCGGAATTTCGGCTCTTTTATATCTCCGAAAATTTCCTGAAATCGGGGGTGCATCCGTAATTCCATAAATTCAAGCGGAGAGCCGGACTCTATCACCGGAAATTCATATAAATTATACCACACCCCTTTCCCTTTTCTTTTCTCCAGGTAAGTCTCTCCTCCTTGTTTTATATGAAAATAATACAGATAACGATCTTCCACTTTCGTTTTTCCCTGTTTCACAGGCAAAAGATTTACGGAACGGGCAATATACGCCATACATTTAAACACAAACGGACAATTATTACAATCGGGAGAAACAGGCACACACTGCAAAGCGCCAAATTCCATCATCGCCTGGTTAAACAGTCCCGGCTGCTTTTCATCCATCAATATACCTGCCGTTTCAGTGAATAGCTTTTTGCCGGTACCGGTATCAATAGGAACCTCAATGGCCAACAAACGGGATAAAAAACGAAAGACGTTCCCATCAACCGTAGGATAAGGCCGGTTCCATGCAAAAGAAATAATTGCAGCGGCAGTGTATTCTCCAACTCCTTTCAAATGGAGGATATCTTCATATTTCTCCGGAAATTTCCCGTTATATTCCTCCACGATCATTTTTGCCGAAGCATGCAAATTCCGCGCCCGCGAATAATATCCCAAGCCCTGCCAGTATTTCAAAACCTCATCTTCTTCCGCTCCAGCCAATTCAAAAACATCAGGAAAACGGCTCACGAAACGGGAATAGTAATCCAAACCCTGATCAACACGGGTCTGTTGCAGAATAATTTCCGATATCCATATCTTATACGGGTCTCCGGTATTCCGCCAGGGTAAATCCCGCTTATTTTCCCGGTACCAGGCTATCAGGCCGTCACTGACAAACCCGGCATACACACCCGGACACACAACCGATTCTTTGTCTTCATTCATAATCAGGTGCAAATGTACAAAGTTTTCATTATACGCCGTGCTTTTCACGCCGGACTTGCACGCTAAAATCAAAAATCAGATGACGTCTAACATAA
>JAIRZF010000188.1 GCA_031267385.1 Dysgonamonadaceae bacterium
GTAATAATGAGCGCCGTTGATAAAAAATATTACGGACAGGCTTCCGCAACGATGGGTACCATGAGGCTTACGGGACAGGCATTCAGCATGGGCATTGCGACAATGGCGATTTCACTGTCGATAGGGAACCGGTTGATAACTCCCGAATTGTATTCCGGGTTCATGAAAAGTTTTCATATTACGTTCATAATATGTACCGCATTGTGTATAGCCGGAATTTACACCTCATCGTTTCGTAATGATACTTCGGGCTATCTGCCCCGAAGAACCGACTTACAACGGAATCATACAACGTAACGCAACCAAATGGCTGATAGAAAAGTAGGACAACTAAACAGCGCCTATTTCAATGATCCCAGCGCCTGTTCTATATCCTGAATTAAATCTTTTATATCTTCTATCCCGACGGAAACGCGAATCAATGTATCGGTAATGCCGACCTTTTCCCTGTCTTCCTTTTCAACCGAAGCATGCGTCATCACAGCGGGCAACTCGATCAGGGATTCAACTCCTCCCAGACTTTCGGCTAAAACGAAGAGTTTCAGGTTTTCGAGAAAATTTTCAGCGTCAGCGACAGTACCTTTGAGTTCAAAGGAGAAAACGCCTCCATGCCCGCTGGACTGTTCATTTGCTAACTTGTGTTGCGGATGGTTGTCCAGTCCGGGATAAATGACCTTGCTTACTTTGGGATGTTTACTCAGATAATTTGCTACTTCCAATGCGTTTTTTTGATGCTGCTCCATGCGCAGGGCGAGTGTTTTTACTCCACGCAGAGTCAGGTAGGAGTCGAATGGAGAAAGTACTGCGCCCACGGCAATCTGCAAACTTTGGATACGCTCGTAATTGGCGTCATCATTCAATAATACGGCGCCACCCAACACATCGCTATGTCCTCCTATATACTTAGTGGAACTATGAATGACAATATCTGCACCGAGATCCAACGGTTTCTGAAAATAGGGGGAAAGGAATGTATTATCGACAACCAGAAGCAGGTTGTTTTCATGCGCTACAGTTGCAATAGCGCGGATATCACAAATTTTCAACAAAGGATTGGACGGAGATTCTATCCATATCAGTTTTGTATGTGTTTGTATCACTTCTTCCAACCGGGAAACATCTGTTGCATCGACATACGTGACACTGATATTGTATTCGCCGAAAATCTGATTGAAGAGCCGTTTGGTTCCTCCATAAAGATCATCGAATGCTACTATATGGTCGCCGCTTTTGAGTAGGGAAAGCAGTATGGTGGTTTCGGCTGCCAGTCCGGAACTGAACGTCAATCCGTATTTTGCATTTTCCAGAGCTGCCAATTTTGTTTCCAATGCTTTCCGTGTCGGGTTCAGTAACCGGGTGTATTCATATCCTGCCGTAGGTATATTTACTTTTTCTCTGGCAAATGTTGTTGCCAGGTGTATCGGTACGATCACGTCTCCTGTTGCTCCTTCGCGGAAGTCGATTTCCTCACCGGAACGGATAGCCCTGGTCGAAAAGCCGTAACGCTTTTTTGTTTCAATTGTCATAATAGGTTTGTTATAGGATGATTTACAGCGGATATTCGTCGAAAGCATAAAGGACGGTCGAAAGGTAGCGTTCGCCTGTATCGGGTAATATTATGACTATATTTTTCCCTTTGTTCTCCGGCAATTTGGCCAACTGAACTGCTGCATACACGGCTGCTCCTGAAGATATGCCGACCAGGAGGCCTTCGGTTTTAGCCAGTTCGCGGCTGGTGTGTATAGCATTGTCATTTGCGACACGGATGATTTCATCTATTACCGGACTATCGTAGTTTTTCGGAACGAATCCGGCTCCTATACCCTGTATTTTGTGTGGGCCGGGAGATCCGCCGGACAAGACCGGAGATTCGGCCGGTTCTACGGCATACACTTTTACTCCGGGCTTGAGTTCTTTCAGTCTTTTTCCTGCTCCACTGACCGTTCCGCCTGTTCCTACTCCGGCAACAAATATATCTACCTGTCCGTCTGTATCGCGCCAGATTTCTTCGGCAGTTGTATTTCTATGTATTTCAGGATTTGCAGGATTATCGAATTGTTGGAGAATAACGGATCCGGCGGTTTCTTTACGAAGCGATTCGGCTTTGGCTACTGCACCTTTCATCCCTTCGGCTCCGGGTGTAAGAACCAGTGTTGCACCCAACGCTTTCAGCAGGTTACGCCGTTCCTGACTCATGGTTTCCGGCATGGTAAGGACTAGTTTATAGCCTTTGGTTACGGCAACAAAAGCAAGCCCAATTCCTGTGTTTCCACTTGTAGGCTCGATAATCGTAGCTCCCGGTAGAAGTTCTCCTTTTTTCTCGGCATCTTCTACCATCGCCAATGCTATACGGTCTTTTACACTTCCCAATGGGTTAAAATACTCTAGTTTTCCAATCAAATGCGCATCTAAAAAAAAATGCTTTTCGAGGGAATTCAGTTCCAATAACGGAGTGTTGCCGACAAGGTCAGTCAACTTTTTTGCAATCTTTGCCATAATTATATTGTTTATATTTCCTGCAAAGGTAAGCAATATGCCAAATTAAAAAAATAACACGTTTGTGGTATATTAATCTCTCGTCCGAATAATTATCTTTGCATCCGATGTGCCATCTCAAAAATCATCTGATGAAAACTTGTATTCTGGCAGACAACCAGTTTGTCACAAACGAGGGACTTACTGCTCTTCTTGAAAAGATAGGAACGGAGAATATTGTCCGGGTACGGGCAATGACTGAGCTGTTGGAGAAATTAAAGATTTTCCCTGATGCTGTTGTTGTACTGGATTATGCCTTGTTTGATTTTACTTCCATGCAACAAATGTTGAATGTTAAGTCCGCTTTTAAGGAATCGTTGTGGATACTTTTTTCCAATGATTTTGGGGAACATTTCCTGCGGTATGTATTGCTTTCCGATCCGGCAATAAGTGTGGTCATGAAAAATGATTCCGGGGAAGAAATTATGCTCGCCCTGCAAAATGCGAGGTATAACATGCCATATGTCTGTGAGTCTGTGGAACAGATCCTCCGGCATGATGTCCCTGTAAATACGGATAACGTTCCGGTTAATCTTACCGCTACGGAGAAGATCATTTTGCATGAAATTGCAATGGGAAAAACAACCAAGGAAATTGCTTATGAAAAGAATCTGAGTTTTCATACGGTTAATTCTCACAGAAAAAATATATTTCGGAAACTGGAAATAAATAATGTGCATGAAGCCGTAAAATATGCTATTCGCGCAGGTATTTTCGATGTTGCGGAGTATTATATTTAAGGAAGATATAACTCAAAAAAAAACCCTTACGTTCGGAAACGTAAGGGGAATGATTATAAATACTGTGCGACTGCGTGATTATTACTTATGTAACTGATAGCAAATATACAACTTATTTTGAACAGATACCATTTTCATCGAACACTTTTGGCACAGTATCAAAGTATGAACACGATTTATTTTCTTATTAATTTGTAATTTAACTCTGAAATGATAGGTTCTGCATTAATGTCCAATTTTTCGAGGGTGTTCCTGTCAATTAATGCGTAATAAACGGCGCCGGAGTCATTCCTCCTATCATAATTCAATTCGATGAATGTGAGGTCGTCTGATGGAGTCCATTTCCCCTGTTCGGTAAACTTGTTGTCATCGCCTTTTCCCTGATAAACGGTTTCAAGAATATAAGTCCCGTCAGCATTTAGAGTCAGAGTCGTTAACATGCCTTCGCAATCGGCACAGGGTAATGTTCCGGAAAAAGCGCCCATGAAATTCGCTTTTAATTCGTCCAGAGATTTGGGCATTTGGGTTGCATGGTTGTTGCCAATTGTTTCAGTTTCTGTTGTTTCGTTGACATTTGAATTGTCGGTTGTTCTCCCCTTACAAGCTACCAGCAATAGTGGCAGGCAAAAAAGCATTACTTTAATTGTTTTCATATTTGTCATTTTTAGAAAAAAAATATTATGTTTTACTATAACGTTTATTCCATTAAAATGTTTCACTTGTTATTCTATAATTATAATTTTAGTTTCGTCCGGCTCGTGCGGATCAACGGGGCTTACAGCGTAGCCGACCAGTACCGCAGCGCCACACTCAAAACCGTCCGGGAACCCCGACCGTTGCTTAAATTCTTCTGCTTTTGAACCTGAAAAGGCTAACCTGGAAAAAGCACAAATAACGTTTCCCAATCCGAGAGATGTGGCTGCCAGTGCAATATTTTCACAAACAATACCCAGGTCTATAAATTCAAATCCATTGGAGCCGGCAGCCGGCATGGGGAGCATTATCATGCAGGGAGCATTATAAAATAATTTACCTCCTCTCGACATGATACGGTCGTAATCCGACCGGTCCGGCATGGAGGCTAAAATTTGCAGGGCTTCATCTTCCATTTCCTGTATTAATTGCCGGTTCTTGAGTACCACTATCCGCCACGGTTGACGATTCATTGCACTTGGAGATTGTATTGCTGCTTTTGCAATAGCTGCCAGTTGTTCATTTCCCGGTACTTTATCTGTGAAATTACGACAGGAATACCGTTTTGCGATTGTTTGAAGAGTTTCGTTCATGGAATAATAATTTTTTATCCGGTTTATTTGCATTTGAAGATAAGATCCTGCAAAAATATGAATTATATTTCAATATAAAAAAAACTATTTCGGTAGTTATTTGTTATGTGAACGTATAATTATGTGCACGAGAGTGTGTTATTGTTTGGGATAAACATTATAAATAGATGTATATATGAGTAAATTGCGATCATTATGGATGGTGATTTTTCTGGGAAGTGTATGTGCTGTTGCTCAGCAACAAGTCGGCAACGACCGGAATTTGGAAGAGGAAAGAAAAGGTTCTTACCTGTCTCTATCAGGGAAAATAGGTTCTTCAGGATTGATTTACAAGCTACATAGCCCGGAGGAAAAGGGTAGTCGTTCTAATAAATCAGGTTACGGATTTGATCTCACCTATAGTTATTTTTTCAATAATCATTGGGGTATTTCCACAGGAGTTGGTATTTCTCATTATGCTTCTGTCGGAAAATTGAAAGGGAGCATAACGGATAAGCGTTATTATAACCTGGGTATGCTTGTTGATAACGATTATGACGGGCGTCCGAAAGATTTCAACCTGCGTGCCCGCTTGAGCAATCTGGTAGAAAAACAAACAACCTTATTCTTGGATGTTCCTGTCATGCTGACCTACCAGACCCGTTTCGGAGAGGAAGAAAAATGGGGAATTTATGGTAGTATAGGTGCAAAACTACAGTTTCCTTTCAGTACCAGGTTTAAGATACGAAATGGACAAAACAGCGAGTTTAATGTGTCCGGTTTCTACGTGAATATTCCGGAAGACCTGGATATGGGAGCTCCTTCCAATCCTCCGGTACCTCAGCATGGATACGGAACCATCACTAATCCGAATTCTTCCCTGGGATGGAATGACAAGGGGAAATTAAAGATGGGTGTTGCAGGAACGGCTGAGTTGGGCTTTATTATCGGACTTGGAAAGGAAACGGATCTGATGATCGGAGGGTACGTAGATTATGGACTTACCAATTTGAAGAAATCGAATAAGGGATTGTTTACGGCTCCGAAAGTGTACCATCCCCACGCAGACAATAAAGTGGGATATGGGATTAAATACAACGGAATGTTGAATTCCGATGTGACAAATAAAGTTAAGCCTGTTTCCTTCGGCGGGAAGATAGGTATTCGTTTTAAGTTATAAATTTATGATATTGATATTGAAAATATGAAGCAATTGATACTCATTTTATTCCAGCTGGTTTTTATGGCCGGAATACCATTGATTGGACAAACCAACCTGACTGTAAATAATGCCGGTGAACTGGAAAGTTCCGTTAATAGTGCATCGGGTGATGTGGTCATCACATTTGCTTCCGGTTTTGTTTCCGGAAATGTAAACATAACCCAGCCCAATGTAAATGTAACTGTAGATGGAGGTAATTTTATCTGGAGTACAGGCGTTATAAAGGTCAGCGGTAGCGGCACAGGGACTTTAATCGTCAAAAACCTGAAAATGGATGGCGCCACGGCTACTCAAAGGCTGTTTGCCGGTAGCGGATCCAATGGGAAACTGATTTTGAAAAGGATGGAATTTTATAATTCCAAACACGGGGCGATAGATATATCCACATCAGGAAATGCTAGTACGGTCATATCTTATACAAAGATTTACGACAACACGGCGGCGAATAGCGCTTCTGCGGTTTGGGTGGGGGCTTCTACCAATCTGGTAATTAATAATTCGACGATAGAGAATAATATCGGTACAGGCGCCGGGTATCAGTGCGGCGCTATTGCATCTAATTTCCATACGGGAACCCTTGAAATCAATAATACCATATTCAGGAATAACGTGAACAAGTGTGTTTTCAGTGGAATATTTGGCGGAGGGGGCGGCGCCATGTCATTGCATTATTTAAAAGGAAGTGTTACCATCAATAGATCTCTTTTTCAGGGAAATAAAACAAACGGAGAGGGTATCTCCGTTGCAAAGACTTATGACGGTGGTGCAATTTATGTGTTTGACGGGCGAGACGGGGCTAAAATAAATATAAACAACACTACTTTCGACGGTAACCTGGCCTATGATGATGGTGGGGCACTGATGATTCAGGGAACCGGTAAACCGGGACTGACTACAACGATAACGAATTGTACTTTTTATAAGAACATAGGATACGGATTGGATGGTGGAAACGTTTCCGGAGGCGCCATTCAGTTTTTCAAGAATGGAGGTAGCAGTGTGATGTCCAATACGATATTGGGTTGTACTTTTGTCGGGAACGAGTCGGGGACTCAAAGTTCAACAGTAAGTCAACAGGGGGGAGCGATTGCATTGAGTGGAGCGGGTACGTTTGCTACGGCTTCCGTCACATACAATGCAACCTTGTTTATCGGAAATAAAGTATACGATTCAACCGGACAGTTGAATACGGCAAGTAATTATAAAGATATTTCCAACAATACGGGAGAACAACTGGGTGCAAGAAATATCATCAATGCTGATAAGGGAAGCGCTCCGAAATATACGGCAGAGGATATTCTGGGGGAAAGTTACGGCTTGCGTGAGAATTTATCGGGAATAGTGGCCGGTGTAAACGATGAAATCTTAAAGACTCTTCCAATCAAACCCGAAGGGATTGCGGATAATACCTATAACGGTTCGGTAACGCTACCGGCAACCGATCAGCGGGATTTTGGCAGAAACAAAGATCAGGGAGCTGTAGAAATGGTTTGGGTTCGTTTCGACGCCAATGGAGGAACCTGGACGGGGTTGGATGATAATTTTGCCTACGACGGCCTGGATTATTATAAATCGACCGCTACAAAAGCGAGCATCCATTATAAGGTAAGCTATACCGGAGGAAAAGTAAATCTTCCTTCCGAGACACTGATCTCTCCTGTGGCCGGACAGACTCCCAAATGGGTCATTGACGACGGTGACAGCGATGATACTAACGATGTGGAATGGGATCCCGCTAAAACCATCCAGGAAAATACGAAAGTAAAAGCGGTTTGGAAAAGTGCATTATTGAAAGTGACTTATGATCCGAATGGTGGCAAAGGAACGGCGCAAACGGTTAATTGTGCCGCCGATAATACTCATACCATTCTGGATTACAGAAATGCTCTTCTGAACTTTACTCCTCCGATTGAACTTGTTTTTCTCGGATGGAACACTTTGGCCAATGGTTCCGGAACAATGTATACCGTTAATTCTGTGGCGACTTTTACGACAGATACCATACTGTATGCACAGTGGATAGACATACTAGAAATAGAAGGTATCTCTGATGTTTGTTCGGATGAGACGGAAATGCATATCCCTGTACATATAAAGTATGCCGGGCTTCCGACGATGGAATATGTGATGTATTTCTGCGATGAAGCCAAAGACGTGGGATTCGTTGACAAAACGGAGTTCTCCGAACTTCCGCACGAGTACATTCGTATTAAAATGCCGGAAAGAGTCCTTAGCGGAGAATATGACGTTGAGGTTTATATCCGTTATAAGTCCGGTACGGACACTGTGTTAAAGACTAGTTTTGAAATGGAGATCACGGAGGCTATTAAAATTACCCGCCAGCCTGTTTCTACAGCCGGCTGTGAAGGCGGAAATTTCAACCTTTCAGTGGAAGCTACAGATAATGGTCCGGATTACCAGTGGTATCATGATGACCGGAAAATAGAAAACGCGACTTCCGATAGTTACAAAGGTGTTATATCATCAGGAACTGCAGGTAGTTATTATGTGGAGCTCACAGGATTTTGTGGAACTGTGGTAAGCGATAAGGTAAGCGTAACAAAAACCGAAGGGACACAGATCATCCGCCAGCCTGTATCCGTTACAGCCGGCTGCGAGGGTGGAAGTTTCGACCTTTCGGTGGAAGCTACGGGCGATAACCTGACGTATCAGTGGTATCATGATGACCGGAAAATAGAAAACGCAACTTCCGACCGTTATGAGGGTGTTATATCATCGGGAACGGCAGGAAGTTATCATGTGGAGATCACCGGGACTTGCGGTACTGTGACCAGCGATAAAGCAAGCGTAACAAAAACAGAAGAAACACAGATCACCCGTCAGCCTGTATCCGTTGCAACCGGCTGCGAGGGTGGAAGTTTCAACTTTTCGGTGGAAGCTACGGGTGATAACCTG